>CAZRVL010000023.1:0-27607 GCA_964603455.1 uncultured Lachnospiraceae bacterium | reverse complement strand
AATTTTCGTAAAACCTCTTGACAATCATGTGATTGTATGATATAATCATAGTGTACTGAAAATGAAAGGAGAGGACATCGCTTGAAGCTCGAAATTCAAAGCCAATTGATACCCGGAACGCTTATGGATAAGTTAAAAATGGGTAATGTCACGGGATTGGAATTTCTGAATAAAATATTTTATATAACCGACGGGATAATGCTTTCTCAGATACGAGAAATATCCGGGATAGACGGCTCCACACTTCAGAACTGGACAAAACGCGGTTGGGTAGCAAATGCACACAACAAACGATACGGAAAAGATCAATTGGCGAGAATACTTATCATCAATATGATGCGAGAATCCGTTCAGCTCGAACGAATCGCGACACTTTTGAAATATGTAAACGGACGCGCAGGAGATCCGAGTGATGATATAATCCCCGAATCGCTTTTGTATGATTATCTATGTAAAATAATAGATGTGATAATCGAAGATGAGGATGGCAAGGCAGTAAATGCGGATAATGTCAGAGAACTCATAAAACGTACACTTGAGCCGTATGAGGAGTGTGCTCCCGGTGCGAGAAAGCGACTTGAAAGTGCCTGCGAGATAATAATATATGCCTATTATTCGACTCTTGTAAGACAACGTGCGAATGCGATCTATGACAGCGTATTCGCTCGATGACATTCTGATATTTTTAAGATAGAAGCTTTTCAAAAATATGTGTAAACAAACTTAAAGGAGTGGATTGTTTTGACTGACTGGTGGAACTCATTGACCGATCTTCAGCACATATTCGCGTTTATCGGAATACCGTCAACGCTCGTGCTGATAGTGCAGACCGTACTGCTTCTATTTGGACTCGGTGACGGAGATGACATCGACTTTGACGGAGATGGAATACCCGATGATATTGAAGCGGGAGATGACGGGCTGACACTTTTCTCGATCCGCGGAATAGTCGGAATGCTCTGCATCGCCGGATGGGCAGGCATAGTTTTCATAGATTTCGGACTGCCGGATATAATAGCGATAATCCTCGCGATAGTCTGCGGAGTAGCAACGCTTTTCGGTATCGCATATCTAATGAAAGCAGTGCTCAAGCTTCAATCAAGCGGAAATATAGAAATAGGCTCAGCCGTGGGAAAGGTAGGTCAGGTATATATTCCGATACCCGCAAAAGGAAACGGACGCGGAAAGATAAATATCATAGTCCAAGACCGATACATAGAGGTGGATGCCGTGACCGATTCGGATGAAGCTTTGAAGACCGGAGAAACCGTAAGAGTAGTCTCGACCGATGATATGGGGCTTGTCATGGTCGAGAGAGTTATGAAAGCCTAAAAAGGAGAGTATTTTATGAAAAAGCTGTATCGTCCAAAAGCCGACAGGAAATTATGCGGAGTTGCTTCGGGCATTGCTCAGTATTTAGGCGTAGATCCGACACTTGTGCGTGTTTTGTTCGCTTTGTTCGGGATAGTTGGGTCGGGCATACTCGTCTATATCGTATGTGCGTTCATAATTCCGGACGAAACCAATATCGACATATTATAAAATTAAGGAGATAAAGCCATGCCTTTCAATTCTACAAGCTTACTAATTCTAATCTGTATTGTTGCACTTTTGATACCGACCACGCTTATAGTGATCGCCTCGCGCTACCGCAAATGCCCGTCCGACAAGGTAATGGTAATCTACGGTAAAGTCGGAAACAACGCAGACGGCACATCCCGCTCGGCAAAATGTATCCACGGCGGCGCGGCATTCATCTGGCCACTCATTCAGGACGTTGAATTTCTCGATCTCACTCCTATCTCGATAAACGTTGACTTGAAAAATGCACTTTCGAAGCAGAATATACGTGTTGATGTTCCCTCTCGCTTCACGGTCGGCATTTCGACAGAACCGGGCGTAATGCAGAATGCGGCTGAGCGTATGCTCGGTCTGAAGTTAGATGATATTCAGGAGCTTGCAAAGGATATTATCTTCGGTCAGCTCAGACTTGTCATCGCAACGATGGAGATCGAGGAGATAAATACCGACCGCGATAAATTTCTCGATGCGGTTTCGAGAAACGTTGAGACTGAGCTTAAGAAGATAGGTCTCAGACTCATAAACGTCAATGTCACCGACATCACCGATGAGAGCGGATATATCTTGGCTCTCGGTAAAGAGGCTGCTGCAAAGGCTATAAACGATGCAAAGATCTCGGTCGCACAGGCTGACCGCGAGGGTGCTATCGGTTCGGCAAACGCAGAGCGTGATCAGCGAATAAACGTTTCTCTCGCAAATTCCGAAGCTATCAAGGGTGAAAACGAAGCAAAGATACAGGTCGCCGAATCCGATGCTATCCGCCGCGAACGTGAAGCTGAAGCTCTCAAGCGCGCTACCGCAGCCGAAAAGATACAGTCCGCAAAGGCTCTCGAAGAAGCATATGCCGCACAGAAATCCGCTGAGCTTGCGCGTGCTTCGCTCGAACAGGCTACTCTCGAAGCCGACATACTCGTCAAGGCTGAGATCGAAAAGAAACAGGCTGAATTAAAGGCTGAAGCAGAAGCTGAACAGATCAGACGTAAAGCGAAGGGTGAAGCCGATGCAACTCTCATGCGTATGCAGGCAGAAGCAGACGGTATGCGTTCTATACTTACGAAGCAAGCGGAAGGCTTTGCCGAGATCGTTAAATCTGCCGGCGGAGAATCTAATGATGCTATCAGACTTATGATCGCTGATAAGCTCGAAGAACTCACGAAGATCCAGGTCGAAGCTATCAAGAACCTCAAGATCGACAAGGTAACTGTCTGGGACGGCGGAAATTCAGCCGACGGCAAGACCGCAACTGCAAACTTCCTCTCTGGTATGATGAAGTCTATCCCTCCGATGAACGAAATGTTCGACATGGCAGGAATGAACCTTCCGTCATACCTCGGAACTGACAAGGCTGCCGAAAAGCCCTCCGAAAACACCGAAGCAAACTAAAAATTGACCGCCGGATCTCTCCGGCGGTATTGATATTAAATATTATTTATGAAACAAAAAGTCAAAAAAGAAAAAAAGCTCGGCTTTTGGAAGCAGTTGGAAGCCGAATATAAAAAAGACCGATCGACATTTATAATATACATGACATTGAGAACGCTCGTTATCCTTGTCGGAACACGACAGTTCTTCATCGGAAACTACGAAAACGTATTTTTGTGTGTATTCACTCTGTTTTTGTTCTTCGTTCCGCTGCTGGTCGAGAAAGTATTCAGAGTCGAGGTTCCCTCTTTGCTTGAAAACATTGTGCTCGTATTCATTTTCGCGGCAGAAATACTCGGAGAGATAAACAGCTACTACACACGTTTCAGACTCTGGGACACGATGCTCCATGTGACGACTGGATTTTTGGCAGCGGCAGTCGGACTTTCACTCATAGTTATCCTCAACCGAAAAAGAGTATTCGGACTCAATCTGTCCCCCTTCTTCATCGCGCTGTTTTCATTCTGTTTCTCGATGACGATAGGTGTGCTTTGGGAGTTTTTCGAATTTGGCATGGATCAGCTCTTTGCGACCGATATGCAGCGCGACACGGTGATAACCGCCATCTCCTCGACTCTTTTGAATCCCGATGGTCTAAATGTCGCGGTGCAGATAAAGGACATCACGATGACTACAGTAAACGGTGAGGTTATGCCGATAAACGGCTATCTCGACATCGGTCTTATCGACACAATAAAGGATATGTTCGTAAACTTCATAGGCGCGATTTCATTCTCGCTATTCGGCTATTTTTATTCAAGGCTGTCCGGCAAAAAAGGAAATAAGGTCGTTGAAGGTCTTATGATAACCAAAAACGACACAGAAAATATAGAAACCAAAAATGAATAGAAAAACGGCTTCACCTTGAAGCCGTTTTTGATATTTTATTCAATAGTAACTATGCGCGCCGTTCCGATTCCGGTGACATACTGTGGGATGCGCTCGACTACAAGACCATCATAGTTATAATGCAGATGACCTGCAAATATAGCCTTTATAAGCGGACAGGATTCGATATATCGCGTTACTTCAACGGTAATATCGTCAGCCTTTTGCTGAATATAACGATCTTCGGTATAGCACTTTATAAGTTCCTCAGGTGCAGCGGTGAGATATGCACATGCTCCTTTTGTCATCGACAGATCATACAACTCCTGCTCAAAAAGCGGATTGTGAAGGAAAAGTATTATCGGCAGTCCTTCTTCGACTTCTTTTTTCAGCGCATCAAATTGTGCCTTGTCGAAACGATAATATCCATCGTCTATGCCTATCAGCTTTACTCCGTTTATCTTTCTTACACAGAAGCGAAGGTCATCCTTGAAAGATTCCTGGACGTGTGCAAGGCTCTGATTTCTGTAAGCTTCGTCCTCGAAGGCTTCGCCGACATAAAGCGAAAATTCATGATTTCCGACTGCAAAAAATACATCGTTATTGTCTGTAAATTCCTTTGCACGGTCAAGATTTGCCTCGGAAACAAAATCTATCAGGTCTCCGGTATGTGCTATGGTCATATTGCCTTTTTTTGCCATTTCGCAGGCTTCATTGAGATATTGCTCTGCCTTCGGAAAATATTTCGAACGGTCTTCTGCAAGCTTGATTTTTCTCTGATCGTTGCGCTCATCCGCAAGAGTTAAATGGGTATCGCTTATATGAAGAAGTCTAAATGACGCAGAAGCACCGGCATTTACTCTGGTAAGTATAGTATTCACAGTTGATCTCTCCTTTAAATTTGATCTGCTTTCAGCTCATATATTATATCACAGTTTGGGCAAAAAGTCAAGAAATTTAAAGAAATCAGTCTATTGATATGCTTTCGGCAATCAGCTTCTGAACATCCTCACCGACCGTTTCATCAAGCTCGATGAAAACATAGATATGCTTCAGATCGTTGTAGGACACGACTCCGAGTGATTCGACAGTCTCCCATGCAGCTACCGGGACATGATCTTCAGGTATCTGAGTATAAACTCTCGCAAGCATAGTTTCACCGCTTTGAGTCTTGATCGAGGTCTTCGGGAATATATCCCAGCTTCTGCGTGCCGGAAGTCTAAACTCCGGATATACCGCCTACCAATAGTTTTCGGAGAGCGGTGCGGGAATATTCTCGGGATCTGTCTCGTAACCTGTCGAATAGTTCTTTGAGCCTATGCTTCCAACACAGCTTCCGTCCTCATCGAGTATTTCGGTAAGCGTTCCCACAAAATTTGCATAATATTTGTGATCGGTCTCCTCTCCGAGCGTCCAGCCATTCGGAAGCGTAAGCTTAAGCTCAAAGCTCGGAACTGTATAAGCATATTCTGCGATACCGACGCCTTTTCATCGTATGCAAGCTTAAAGGTGTTTTCCTGCGGCAATGTGACAGCACAGCTTATCACGGTAAGTGCCGATGCCACGACCGTGACCGCAGAAACCAAAATGTTTGTAAGGCTTTAAAACATAATATATATCCTCCTTAAAATATTTTTTCAAATCCGTTTTCGCGTATGAATGTGAGAAGCTTTGTTCTTGAATCGAATCCGACTGCGGATAACATCCGTCTCATTCTGTATCGAACGGTCTCGGATGCCAAAGAAAGCTCCTCGGCGATCATTTCGCTTGAATTTCCCAAAAGCATTTTTCTGAGCATTTTTCGGTCAAGCTCATCACATACCGACAGCAGATGCTCAATGCACTCTATATTCTTTACCTCGTCATCATCATAAAAGCTGCTGCCACTTCCAACGAGCATTTCAAGCTGCTCTTTTTTTGACGAGATCGGCTTCGTAGACCCTCCGATCATCAGATCACCGTTTACCCGAACACTCATAGTTACATCGTTTGTATTTTTTGTAAGATACGAAAATGCGTTCACGACCTGTCTTCCGAGTTCGAAATTCGCCATTTCGATGGCTGTTATCGAAGGCTTGCAGAGACGTGCGAGCTCATTTGCACCAAACGAAACTATCTGCAAATCGTCCGGGACTTTTACACCTATCTCATTCAAACGTCTAAGTGCCGATACCGCCGCAATGTCGTTGACACAGATAAGTGAATCTACACAGTCAAGCTTAGCTCTCAGCTCATTAAAACAGGAAACGAGTCCTACGCTGTTGTCTATCATTATCGGTTCAAACCCGACTGCTGACGCATATTCGAGATATGCTCTGCGCTTTATCATATCGGTAGACGAATCGGGAAAACAGCCGTACAATGCAGGATGTCTGCTCCGACAGGACAAAAGCAGTTCAAGCAGAGAGTACATCCCGGAAACATAATCTATCCGCACGATACCGCGCACCTTGAGGTTTTCGGGCGGCTGATAGCAGACAGAAAGCACACCTATATTTCTTTTTGAAAGCTCGGAGATCATATTCGGCATAAATGACGGCGAAGTTCCGATCACCGCTGCCATACCAGAGGCAAATATTTTTTTATCTATACTGTCGAGTTCTGACGGTTCGATATATACCGAGCTGTATTTTTTTCTCGAAAGTTCACTGTCTATCCCGGCGCGTATCGCAGGAGTCCAGACAGACCCTCCGTAGCTCGGCTCGATGATAAAAGGTATCAGCATATTTTTTCTCCCTTTTTTACTATTATAGCACAATTTTTTTGAGTTGTCAATATATACCGGTTAAAGACTTTTGAAAAATTCCGTGAAAATTTGCCTTGAATTTCTTTAAAATATGAGTTATAATTTATATGTAAAAGATCATTTTTAATGAAAGGAAAATATAATGTCAGTAAAATTAACCCGAAAACCGCTTTCGATACCTACCTATGAACCGAAAGAACCCAACTCTCTCCCGTTTTTTCTCGAAAATAAGCCCTATCAAGGTGCAACGGGCAGACTTTATCCGCTTTCGTTCACCGACAGACTTACGAATACTCCGACAGACAAGGAATATGATGCGGTAATACTTGAAAACGAATACATATCCACTACCCTGCTACCGGAGCTCGGCGGAAAAATACACGGCGCGACAGATAAGCAGAACGGCTATGAGTTCATTTATCAAAACACGGTCATAAAGCCTGCCCTGGTCGGACTTGCAGGTCCGTGGGTATCCGGCGGAGTGGAATTTAACTGGGCACAGCATCACCGCCCAACAACATTTATGCCGCTCGATGCAAAGGTCTGTGAAAATCCCGATGGCTCAAAGACCTGCATAATGGGTGAGAGCGAGCCGTTCAACCGAATGCACGGTGAAGTGGCGATCACTGTATATCCGGACTCATCTACAGTCGAAGCAACAGCAACTGTATGCAACCGTACAGATCGTCCGCTCCCTTTTATGTGGTGGAACAACCTCGCGGTCAGAGTACACGACAAATACAAAGCTACTTTTCCGCCGGATGTCGAATGGGGCAATGACCACGACCGCCGCGCAGTCATCTCCTTCCCTGTCATGAAGGGCGTATATCACACCGCACGTCCGTTCGATTACGGCGATGGAACAGATGTCAGCTGGTATTCAAACGTAAAGCTCCCGACCTCCGTAATGGTTTCACGCGGACAGTCGGATATGGATTTTTTGGCAGGCTATGATTTTGCGGCAGATGCAGGAACGGTCACAGTCTCGGATCATCGCTACAGTGTCGGAAAGAAGATGTGGACATGGGGTGACGGCGCATTCGGTCATGCATGGTGCGCAAACCTAACAGACAACGGTGACAAATATATCGAGCTCATGACCGGTGTATACACAGATAATCAGCCTGATTTCACTTACATCATGCCCGGCGAGACCAAAAAATTCAGTCAGGTATGGTATCCGATAAAGGGTATCGGCGAGGTAAAGAATGCTTCACGCGACGGTGCAGTTTCGCTTGAGATCAAGGAAAACAAGGTAATATTCGGTGCAGTCGCTACTTCTTCACACGAAAATGCAATGCTGAGACTGTATTACAAGGAAAAGCTCATAGCCGAAAGATCAGGAAGCATAACACCAAACGATTTCTGGCTCGAATCCGCAAAAATAGATGCTCCCGTACCTACCGAGCTTCGCGTTGAATTTTCCGCCGAGAAAAGCATAGTTTCCTACAGACCTGTCGAAAAAGGACACAGAAAACCTCCGAAGGCACGTAAGATACCGCCGCGTCCGAAGGATGTCGAGCGTCTCGAAGATCTGTATCTTCATGCGGCACACCTCGTTCAGTACAAGCATCATACATACAAGCCAGAAGATTATTTAGCCGAAGCTCTAAGACGTGACAGCGAGGATATGCGCTCGAATCACCTTATGGGACTCATACTGACCGAGCGCGGTGAATATGACAAAGCGGCAATTCATCTCGAAAAGGCTGTAGAACGACTGAAAATGCGAAACGACAATCCATTCGACACACAGCCGATATATGACCTTGCAAGACTTGAAAAGCTTCGCAAAAACATCGATCGTGCATATGATCTGTTCTATGACGTGACATGGCAGTATCCGCTCCGCAGCGCGGCATTTTTCGAGCTGGCAAAAATATCCTCCTCTCGCGGCGATACCGAAAAAGCTGTCGAGGAGCTTGAAAGCTGTCTTGAAACGAACATCAAGCATATCGGCGCATTGATAATGCTCGGAATGCTCAAAAACGACAAAAAATACATCGAACTCGCACTTGAGATCTCGCCTCTAGACCCGACCGCAAAATTCGCAATGTGGTTCACTGACGGTACTGAAGTCGGAGAATACACACTGAATCGTCCGGAGGATGTACTCGATGCGGCACTCGACTTCGAATGCTTCGGACTCATCGAAAAGGCAGTAAAGATACTCGATTCCTGCAAAAAGCCGTCACAGCTCATATTCTGCCATCTCGCAAAGCTGACCGGTGATCCGATGAAAACTACCGATCTCGCATTCTGCCATCCGAATCGTCTTACCGATATTGATGCGTTATCCTTCGGAGATTGGCGTTCGGAATATCTGCTCGGCTGTCTCTACTACGACAGGATGAATTTTGATGCCGCACGCAAGGCATGGGAAAGATCGGATAAGCTGCATCAGTATGCACCCACAAAGAGAAATCTCGCTCAATGCCTGTTCGACCACTTCGGTGAATATTCTGCCGCAAGGCAATATCTTGAAGATTCGCTCTCGATAGCGGTACGTGAAAATGATCCGGGAGCGGCAAGAATAAACTTCGAGCTTTTACAGCTCTACAAAAACACCAATGTCAGCGTGAGCGAACGCATTAAGCTGCTCGAAGAACATTTCGATCTCACTTCACAGCGCGATGACTGCTATCTCGAATACATCATACTGTTGACGATGAAGGGCGAATTTGACCGTGCGAAGGAGCTACTCGGAAAGAAACGCTTCAATATCTACGAAGGCGGAGAGGGAAAGCTCACCCGTCATCACGGTTGGTTGTATGTCCTGATGGGACTTCGCGCAAAAGAGGCCGGTGACAACGAAGCGGCTATGGAGTACTTCAAAAATGCGCTGATCTACCCGTCAAATTACGGTGAGGGTCGTCACTACAGCGCACAGGAAGCTAATATCTATTATTTCACCGGTCTGCTTGAAAGACATCTCGGAAACGAAGCAGCCGCGCTTGAAGCCTTCAAGGCAGGTGCAAATCAGCCGCCGCAGGAAAGCGAAATGACGATATTTGCGGCAGAGTGCATGAAGGAGCTCGGCGATCCTGAAAACGCGAGACGTGTATGCAGAGGAATGGTCGAGAGCGGTGAAAATCTTTATAAGAATGCCGATCTGCGCGGATATTTCGGAGTCGGTTTGCCTGTTCCCGCGCCTTATGAGCAGGATAATGTAAGACTTCACAAGATAGACGGTCTGCTGCTCACAGCACTCGGAAAGCACGGACTTGGTGACGATGCCGGTGCAAAGGCTGCACTCGATGAACTGGTTGAGCTTGAACCGGAAAATATGAAGCTCTGCTTTATGCGAATGGTAAGGATAATATAGATCAAAAAGAGGACAATTATCATCAATAATACCTTTTTTAGGTGATTGACTTCTTCGGGAAAATGTGATAAAATATTAATTGAAAATAAAAATCCAAGAGAAAGGTATCTTTCGATCATCGAAAGACAGGTCATGTCATGAAAAAAATTACCGCACTTCTTATCTTAGCCACTATGATCACAGCGAATGTCTCTTGTGAAATGGAAAATACTTCCAACGGGGGGGGCGAAAAAGTTACAACAACCGATGAAGTAACTGTGAACGAACCCGAAACATATTCTCGTGAAAACACTCCCGACTCACTTCCGACACTTGATTTCAATGAGGCGACAGTAAAGATCGCATATCGCGGTGACGATAACACTCGTCTGCTTGAGACCGAGGGTGAGGATTCCGGAGATGTCGTTTCGGATGCTGTATACAGACGAAATATAAGCGTTGAGGAGCGTCTCAATGTAAAATTGGAATTCATAGCAGGAAATTCCGAGCATGAAGCATATATGCGCGATATACGTACAACTCTCATGGCGAACGATGACAGTTACGATATAATCGATTCTATACAGTGGAGAGCTACACCTCTCGCAGTCGAGGGATATTTTAAAAACCTGGCAGATGCGCCTTATATCGACTATTCACAGCCCTGGTGGTCGAACGAATATATGAACGATATTCAGGTCTCAGCCGACACAAGATACCTTTTGGCAGGCGATATTTCTATATGGCAGCTGAGGAATATGAGCTGTATGTACTTCAATAAACGGCTCTATGAGAATGCCTTCGGCGACCCGAACGATCTCTACAGCACTGTGCTTGACGGCAAATGGACATATGATCTGCTGTCAAAATACGTCAAGGATGTTTGGCAGGATCTCGACTCGGACGCAAAGACGAGCAAGGATGATATAATCGGAATAGGAACAACACCTGTTTCTCAAACAGACCATTTTTCATATACAGCTGGCATAAAGTTCACCGAGCGCGACAGCGACGGCTATCCGATACTTCTCAAAAACCAAGAGCGAAATGTGAGCCTTATCGAAAAACTTTACGAACTTTACTTTGAAACTCCGGGAATGCTGTTCTATGAAGACGCTTTCGCGATGGACGGTGAGCTTGTAGACCTTTTCAACAACGGAACTTCGCTTTTCTACGCAAACAGATTCTATTCGGCTGAAAAATTCCGTGACATGACCGATCCTTACGGAATGATCCCCTACCCCAAGCTCGATGAAGCTCAGGAAAATTATTACGCACTTGTACACGACAGCACGACTCTGTTCTGCATTCCCGTGTCTGTAAGCGATATTGAAATGCCTTGCGCGGTGCTTGAAGCTATGTGCGCCGAGAACTACAGAACAGTAACTCCGGCATACTATGAAGTCGCGCTAAAGGTAAAGTACACACAGGATGATATTTCTTCTCAGATAATCGACCTTCTTCATGACAATGTACGCACAGACTTCGTTTATGCGAACAACTACTGCTTCTCATCGTCTGTTAAGCTCGGAACTATCTCGCGAACTCTGATGGGATACGGTACAGAGCCGAGCAAGAATTATATGTCGATGTACGATTCGATAAAATCGGCAGTCGAGGCTGATATTGAAAATATCAAGGAGCAGGCTGCGAAAAATTCGTAACGATAATATATAAAACCAGCATCCGAACCTATGGCACGGATGCTGGTTTTTAGTTTTTAAAATAATTTTTCAGTCCAAGCATTTTTCTCAGCTTGATCATATATAGAACTATCATTTCGGAGGCGGCAATGTCGTACAGCACGAAAACACCGTTGCAAAGGATATAGACTATGAAATTATATCCGAGATCGGTATCCGACAGCTTGAAAACATAATTGCAAAGGAATATCAAAAGCGTGAGCATCGTATTGAAATACGACAGCTTCAATATCCATGCGACAACAAAATGTAGCCGCTCGAACATAGCTTTAAGTATCGGATATATTCCTCCGAAAACGATATAAAGTATCGCCGAAAATTTTGACGGCAAGAGCAGCATCGACAATATTCCCGTCACGAGCCATATAAGATACGGATAGCATCCGCCAAGCTCTATGACTGCCATAACGACAAGTAAGGAGGCTATCGCGACCATCGTAAGATCAAGCATGGTAAATATCGAGCCGAGTAGCAAAACTATTACTCCCAGAGCCGACAATATCGCCGCAAGAGTTATTTTTTTCGTATTTTTCATGACCGCACCATCCTAACAGCAGGATATGAGATCGCCGCCGCAGCATTCGCATATGCAGTCGGCACAGATAAGTCCTGTACACAGATCACAGGGCGAATGACCTATATTCTGAGTCCTTCGATAGCTTTGACCGTATCCGGCAGTACTCTGCTTTATTCGATTCAGAGTATTTCGGTATTCATCGTTCGCCGGGTCAAGATAGCACGCAGTCTCAAGATATTTCTGCGCATCATAATACCATCCACGCTGTATCAAAACACAACCCTTCAAGAAATTCCATTCTGCACCGCGGTTGTTCTGCGCTACTGCGTCAAGTATCAGCTCGGCTTCGGAATATCTGTGCTCGTTTATAAGCTCGCGCACCTTCGAATAATCACTGTATGCGCTCGAAGAATACGAAGAGCCGTCAGACGAAGTATGCCCCGAAGCACGCTCCTTTTGAATGGTATCGTATGCTTCGTTTATCTCCTTCATCTTTTCCTCGACAAGATCAGCCAACGGATTGTTGACATAATTGTCCGGATGATACTTTCGCGCAAGATCACGGTATGCTTTTTTTATCTCATCATCGGTCGCATCACGAGACACGCCTAATACTTTGTATGGGTCGTTCATATTTATAAGTTCTCCACATTGTCCTTCGAACTACCGAGCAGGCTGTCAACCTTATCCGGAAGTCCGAGATATATTATATTTCGAATTATCGAAAGAAGCTCGAAAACCCTTTCCTCACTGATAATATCGACCGCACGCTCGACAGCCGAAAGCTCCATCAAAAGCGACGTCCTGAGTGCTTCCTTTCGCAGCTCAAAGCCTTCGAGCACCTTATCATCGCTCTCTCCCGCTATGCGAAACGGATTGTAGCGTTCGTTTTCGAGATCCTCATTAAGGTCATCAGCCGCGTCGGATATGTATACAAACCGTCCGATGTGTCTGCCGATCTCGAAAGCGATACGGGAATTCGGCGGCTCCAAGCCAAAGGAAAATGTCTCAGCCATGATCTCACCGAATATCTCAGCCGCGGCATCCGGCGAATATATTTTATCGGTCTCCAGCTTTGAAAGCGATCTCAATTTTTCGCCTATCATGTCATCAAGTGTTTCAAGTCCGCCCTTCGAAAGTGCTCTTTTTCTCATTGAGCTTGCAGCCGGAAGCAACACATATGCGCGAAGACGTTTTGTCCCCTTCTCATCGTCAATGTCATCACGCAGCTTCCAATAGGTCAAAAGCGCACTGACTCTCGCACAATATTCGAGCTGACTTGAATTTACGACCACCGATCTTTTTTTTGTAGGATGGGCGATACATCTATGCTTTTCGATATTTCCGCACTCCTTTGCGAGTGCCATTCTGACGAGCGCGAGAAAAACAAAATCATAGCTTAGGGTAAGTCTCGAAATACAGCTCGTATTTTTTCCGAGAGCTACACAGAGTCCGCAGTATATGCTTTTATATATCTCATATTCCTTGACCTTCAACTCTGCCACGATCGGCTTTACATACCCGAACAATGAAATGTCCTCCGCTTAAAAATCCTATATAATATTGTACTCCCAACATTTATTTCCAGCCTTAACTCGGATTGAACTTTTTGTAAATTATAGAGTTTTTCAGTCAATAAGCTCGGAAATCTTTGAAATAAGTGCCTGAGCTGCGCGTTTTTGACCCTTTTCGTTGGGATGACCGACAGCACCGACCTCATTCATTTCGCGTGAGATCGGCTCGACCGGAAGAAAATGGATATTACTGTCACAGAGTTCTTCAACTACCGAAGCTATGACCTTTTCATAGCGAAGCCCCATCATTCCGTATATCCAAACTATCTGAGCCTTGGGATAGACCTCGCGGATATGACAGAGGAAAGCCTTAGCTCCGTCATGAAACTCATCGTCAGTGACTCTTCCGCCGCAGTCGTTTGTTCCCGCGTTTATAACCACCACATCGGGAGTCCAGCTGTCAAAATCGTGTGCTTCATCGACACGTCTCAGCTCATGCGAAAATAAATGCGGTATCGGGTAATCGACTATTCCGTTGCAGTTTCTAACTATTCCCTGACCCGAATATGCTTCGATACGAAGCTCCGCATTGAAATGCTCAGCCGTAAGATATGCGTAGGTCTTTGTAACATCCTCATCGCGTGTGAGAAATACAGGCATATCCTGCTCGGCAATATCACCGAATCCGCAGGTTATGGAATCGCCTAAAAATTCAAAGCGAGTCGAATATTCGGGCTTCGAAAGCAGTTCAGCATCATCACCTACAAGCTCGATAGATTCGATCTTAAGGATCCTGTTCCCCTCGCTCAGCTTAACGAGCTTAAGATGATGCTCACCGCTCGAAATATTTTCGACCATGATAGTTTCTGCACCAGATACTATCGGAAATTTCTGTATCATCCTGCCATCGAGATAAACACCGATATAGCACACCTGATCATCGACATAATCCGGAACGAACAGTACATTCACCCTCTCGGCTTTAAAATTCATCTCAAAGCCGCTCGCACTCCAGTTTATTTCAAGTGCGCCCGATTCGGTAAAGCGGTGTCTTCCGTTCATTTTTATATCTGCCTCGTTTAATTTATATATTTTTCTCATTTTGCCACCGTAATATCCGCCGTGAAAGCACAGCAAAAAAAGTTTCCTTTCAACCAATAAGGCGACCTTGCGGCCGCCTTAAAATTTATGATTTTTCTTCATCATCCTCGTCGATCTCTTCCTCTATACGCTCAACACGTACAGATTCGACGAGCTTTCCATCGGTTTTCAGCACCGTAACATGAAGACCTTCCGCCTCAAAGAAGTCACCTTCCTCGGGAAGCTCTCCACAAACTCTCGTTACCCAACCGTTCACCGTCTGAGGGAGTTCATCGTCATCCGGGTCTATATCGAAAAAGCTGAAAAGATCATCGGGATTTGCATTTCCCGCGACTATGACGCTTCCGTCAGGCTCGGGAGTTATAAGCTCAACGACTTCATCATGTTCGTCCCATATCTCTCCTACAAGCTCTTCAAGCACATCCTCAAGCGTAGCTATACCCATAGTTCCGCCGTAATCGTCAAGTATGACCGCCATATGTGCCTTTTCGCACTGGAAAGAGGTCAGGAGCTTCGATATTTTTATATGACACGGAACATTGAGAGCCTTTCCGAGAACTGCCGAGATCGGCTGACCGTTATGATGACACATATGATAGAAATCCTTTTCGTGGATAACACCGATTATATTGTCTATCGTATCGCGGTATACCGGAAGTCTCGAATATCCTGACTCGTGGAAAACTTCAGCTATCTCTTCGAATGAAGCCGATTCGGGAACTGCGACAATATCGACACGCGGAGTAAGTATATCCGCTGCCTCAACGTCATCAAATTCTATCGCCGAACGGATAAGTTCGCCCTCCTGCTCTCCGATACCGCCGTCATGCTCGGCTTCGTCTACGATAGTTATTAGCTCTTCGCCGGTCATAGCCTGATCGCCACTAAACTTGAAGATCTTTGCAAGCAGCTTTTTCCAAAGACCAAAGAGATAGTTCACCGGAGTGAAGAGTATCTTTATGCCCTGGATAAACGGCGCAATGAACTTGACAAAGCTGTCGGGAGATTCCTTTGCTATTGATTTCGGAGAAATTTCTCCGAAAATGAGAACTACTATCGTGGATACTATCGTCGAAATAGCCGCTCCGTTTTTCGGAAACCAGTCTATAAAGAGGACAGTAGCTATTGAAGACATCGCAATATTCACGATGTTGTTTCCGATAAGGATAGTCGAAAGCATAGCATCATATTCGTCTGCGAGCTTCATGACGAGCGCAGCGCGCTTGTCACCGTCTGCCGCAAGATTTTTCATTCTGACGCGGTTAAAGGTTAAAAAAGATGTTTCTGTTGCCGAAAATACTGCTGACATCATTACAAGAAAAACTATAACGACCAGCTGGATGGTACTGCCATCGTTCATGATATGTATTTATTCCTCCGAAATTTAAATGTTTTTTAATGGAAATGAAGCTTGAGGAACATATCAGGGGGGCACTGCATCGGAGGTTGTTTTCTCCGAACGCCGCCTCTTACATCGGGCAGGTATAGAGCCTTCGCCCATAAAAGAAGATCACACTCACTTTGTATTTATTTACTCAGCACGAGCTTAAGTATTGGTATTATTATATCGTATATTGACAATATTTGCAATAGCTTTGAGCCATTGTTTACAAAAAATTAATCATTATCCGAATCGGTGTATGTATAAACTTCACCGCATTCAAAATATCTCACCGACAGCTCGGGATATGTGTTTTGAAGTCTTTCGGCGACAAGACGCATACCATCCCGCTCCGAGCCTGTGTGACCGAGCACAAGCATCGCCTTTTTAAAGCCCATCTGAGCTGCTTCATATGCCCACTGAGCGAATGCCCATTCACACATCTCGCCTGTCAGCACGACCTCGCATTCGTCCGAGCGAAGCTCTGCATCTACACCACCCGGAGTTCCGAACATTCCCGATACCTTAGTCATCGGTACATCGGCAGCACCGGCAATCCGTATATGCTTTATGCCGACCTTAGATTCGATATGCCTTGCGATCTCACGCGGAGTCATCGGTCGGTCGAGCTTTACGCGCACAAGATCGAATTTTCCCGGAAACTCCACCTTTCCCGGAAGCTCCATGTACTTGATCTCGCCTTCGCAGATAATATCATGCGCGGCATTGTGCGGATAGTCGTGATAGCGGCAGATCGTTATTCCAGTAGATTCTATATATCTGCGCTTTTCTACCTCGAAGCTTTCATCCGAATGGTTATCCATATGGTTGAAATATGTAGGCTCATGAACTATCAGAAGCTCTGCACCCCATTCGTGTGCCGCTCTAACGACATCGGGAGTCGCGAACATCGACACCGCTACCTTAGTTACATCTGCATCGCCTGAGCCGGATTTTATCGTATCGCAGGTGTTTTCACCTACCTTATCAGACACCGAAAAAAGCTCGTTGATTATATCTATCGCTTTCATTTTTTAAACTCCTTTTAATTTCGTTCGTTCCAGAACGTGGACACTCTGTCCTGAACGTATTTGCAGACATCATCGACACCGTGATCCTGATTCGATACCTCTTCATATATGATCTCGATTATGTCGTCTTTAATATTTTCCTCGGCTCTCGCACCGTTTATCAGGTCATATATCTCACGCTCCATTTCATCATCGAGCGTAAAATACAGAACATCGCCGTACCGCCAAATATCCGAATTTTCCTTTGTAAACGGCTCATCCATAGAGCTCATAATCCGTCCCGAAAAGGCATAATATTCGTCCATATCATCAATAACGCTTTCAAGGCTCGTAGCGGTTATCGAGGGGAATCTGCTGATTTCCATCGAGCACTGTGTTTTATCATCGAGCAGAGTCATAAGAAATTCAAACATGACATCCTTATGCTCGGAGCTCTCGCATATTCCAAAGTATTCAAACGGCTCAAGCACTACCTTATTTCCCGGAAAGCCTGCGATATTATAGTCCTCAAAATCCTTTTTCAACGATATTATTCCACTAAAGTTTCCGATCGTCGAAAAGCTCTTTTTTGTAAAGACAGGCTCGCCGGAAAGCTCGCCCATATTTCTGTAGCTTTCAACGATCCGCTTGAAAAGCTCTGATTCGAATTTGAGATCACCATCGTTTATGAAGCTGTCAAGCTCGTGGTAAAGCATATCATATATAATATCAGATTTTCTGAACGTATTAGATACCGAATAATAAGGTATTCTGCCCGAATCTATAATGTCAAGAAGATATTCCAGGCTCACCTGACCATCGAATTCCTTTTTCTCGCTGACCAAAGTTGATATGCGTGAATACACCGATATGTACGGCAGATAGTACTTTCCGGTGCGCGTGTTTCTCATAACAAACGATTCGGTCTGGCAGTCCAAAAGATTCTTCTTATCGAAGCCTGCATTATCCATAAGCCCATACAGATCGGTAAACATACCCTGGCGTTCAAAGCTCGATATGTCAAGCCCCGAAACTGTGCTCAACAATACAGCGTCCTGCTTTCCGCTGATGAGCTCGGCAGACAATCTTGTGAGAAATGCATCACGATCCTCATTTTCAGATTTCTTTGTGACATCCAGTATTATCCTGTAATCATCATTTGCACGGTTGAATTTCACGACCGCTGACTCTATGAGCTGATCGGACGTTACAGGACATACCAAAACAAGCTCGGTCTTAGGAACATACTCATCTTCCGGTATGGCAGTAAGCTTCCAGATCGACATATGATCTTCATCACCGTAAGCCACAGAATAATCATACTCTACCAGCCAAAATTCGCTCGGTGATACCGAAACTATATCTCCTATGGAATTTCCTGCAATATCCGAGCCTACAAAGTCGAGTATCAGCTCATAATCAAGCTGTCCCTCCTGATCATATTTAAAGCCGTAAACTCCGTTCGAGATAACTGCCGCAATATCATAGCCTTCAACGGTTATCGGTGTGAATTTGAAATCGTTTACGAAATTTTCCGGGAACACCATTTCAACCGGCTCAAAAAGCTCAAAATCGAAGCTATACGAGCCTTTTTCCGAAATTATAATGAGATTCTCGCCGCTGAACATCGCTTCGGTCAGCTCATCTCTCGAAGAATATATTCTTCCGCCGCATGAAACTCCAAGATTTGAGACAAAAACCATACTTCCGTTATGCTCACCGATAGTCAGCAGCTTGAAGCCGCCTTCGCCCGCAAGGTCTATCTTCAGCTTCGAAATATCGAAATCAAATATCTCCGCCGCATCATAGCTTTCGATAAGCTTGTCATTTGAATAGTCATTTATCACGACAGACTCATAGCATGAATCGCCTATTTTCGCTTCGACTTCATACTGCCTATCTCCGACATTGAATACTTTCGACGGATATTCGGTCTCGGAAAATACATTTTGTTCGCCTGTTTCTGTATTTATCGAAATAGTCAGCAGTTTACGGTCAAGGATTCCGTATTCGTTTTCATATGTTTCCTCCGTGAAGCACTTTATAAGCAGTGAATCACCCGAAAGCTCAATATTGCTTCCGAGCACTACACCGCTCGGTGCATAGAATCGTTCGGCTCGGAAATATACGCTGTTATCCACAGTTTCTTCCTTATTTTCGGAGCATCCGACAAACAGAAGCATTGCAGCTATCGACAAAAATATTATACTTTTTCGCATTTTTATTTCTCCTTTTGATCATTAATTTTGCAAAGGCATACAGCTTCAATAAGCTGTCCTCATAAATATATTCGCGAACAAATATTAACAAATTCAAAAGTTGATAAAAACTTTATTCAAACGCGAACTTAAAACAAAAACGACCCGCCAAAAAGATCAGCGGATCGCGATAATTTTTATTTTTCTTTCACCGCATCGGAATTATAGTACTTAACGCATTTGATCGTCTTTTCGACCGCCTCAAAATATACCGCGCATTTTTCACCCGAGCTGTCTTTGTATATTCCAAACCAAATATCCGGGCTTTCAAGCGATGATACGCAGTAATAGCGATGCTTTATATCGTCCGAATCGGCTTCACCCCGGTTTTCTCCGAGATATGGTGCTATCAGCGTCATCGAGCTGAGCTTTACACTGAACAGCTCACGGTATTTACGCATTCCAAAGACCTCGACCGCACGCAGCAGACCACCGACTATGGTGTATTCATATTCGATATTCACGTACATCCATGTGCAGTATACCATGAACCAGATGAGCAACGGAAGAAAGGTGAGCATCATCGGGAGCTTCAGCGGTATCGTGAAGAAAGCTGCGTATAAGAGTCCGATAAGTACGTAGCCGCACACCATTAGAATTCGTCTCAGCTTATATCTTCCCTCGACCTTTTTAGTGACCATGTAATTTACAAAGCTCGTAAATTCATTGTCGCCTGCGTCAGCACCCTTTTCGTATTTTTGAAGCTTCATAACTCAAAGAGTAACTATTGAATTTGAGCGGTCAGCCTTATACGCATTTTCGAGCAGTCTTGTAAGATCGATAGCATCGTCTATAGTGCAGAGTGCCGGAGAAGCAGTCTTATTTATGCAAGCATCGATAAACTGAATGATCGGAGGTGTACCTGCCTGGGGCATAGTCGGGCGGATCCAATCGTTCGTGAACGGAGCTAAGAGCTTGGAACGCACCTTGACATCTGTTCCGTGGCAAACGAGAGTTCCATCGGTTCCGTATATTTCGAGCACATCGGGAGAAGCGTAGGACATAAAGCCGGTCTCAGCGATACCGATTATACCGTTTTCAAATTCCATTACGGAAACCGCATTCTCATCGACCTTGCTTCCGAGCGGAGAGTTGAACATACCTGTGATACGCTTTACCTTGCCGCCGAAATATGCGAGATCGTACATCGGATGGCATCCGAGATCCATCATTGCGCCGCCGGCTACATCCTTTTCTTCAAACCAATATTCGGGAAGCCATTTGCCCGAAACACCCGAATGCGCTTTTCTGCGGCGGATGGTCGAGATCTTTCCGAAAGCTCCCTCAGCGATAAGCTTCTGAGCGAGTATGAAGGACGGGAAGAATCTTTCGGGGAACGAGATAGTGAATATTACTCCGGCATCTTCGACAGCCTTCTTGACTTCGAGACAGTCTTCAACCGTCGGGCAGAGTGCCTTCTCGGTGAAGATGTGCTTTCCGGCTTTTGCGGCGGATATTATAATATCCTTGTGTGCAGTAGTCGGAGCATCGCAGAAGACAGCTTCTATATCATCCCTTGCAAGGAGCTTTGCAAGATCAGGCTCAAAATCCGCACCGATCTCCTTTGCCCAAGCCGAGCCGCGTTCGACATCATCGTCCCAGACCGCCTTTATAGCGACCTTTCCCGTATTTTTGATTTGATTTGCGTAACCCGGCGCGTGAACGTGCCATTTACTGAGCATTGCAACATTAAGCATGATTTTTTTCCTTTCGAAAATAAAAATATTTCATGTTTATTATATCACACATTCGTAAAAAATGCAATAGTTTTTTTGAAAAATATGCCTGTGATTAATTTTTTCAAAAATGACTTCCATATATGTAAAATCCTTCCGTTTATGCCGTACAAAATTTTCCATCCGAACCATATTGTACATATTTCATTGATTTTTTATTTCCAGCGGTAACTATTATATGACATATGCACTAAAACTATTGATTTTTCCGCCGATACATGCTACAATATTGTCACACGGCAGGATGACCCCTCCCGTGGAAATACAAATACCGAAAGGAAAAAATAAAAATGTCAAATTTCAAAAAAATGATGTCCGGCTCGCTGACCTGCCTAATATTGGTCGGAATGATGTCCCCCGGACTCTACGCAAAGTCTTATGACGATGTAAAAAACGATTCCCACTTCTCCGAGCAGATCGGAATACTCTCTGACATCGGAGTCATCAAAGGAACAGGTGAGAACGTATTTTCTCCAGATGCTCCCGTAACACGTGAGCAGATGGCTCTGCTGCTCTTCCGTCTTATGATCGGAAAGGACAGTGCCGGAACTCTCAATACGAGCCCCTTTGCAGACCTCTATGATGAGACCTATCACGGTGCAATATCGTGGGCAAACGCTTCAGGATATATCATCGGCACAAGTGATTCGACCTTCTCGCCTACCGCAGGGATAACTCTTCAAGATGCTATGACTATGCTCGTCCGCGCCCTCGGTCACAGCTCGCTCCAGATGAACAGCGGCTATCCGTGGACATACATAGACGCAGCCGTAAAGCTCGGTCTCGACAACGGTCTTGAAGACCTCAAATACACAAAGGAGCTGACCCGTTCCGAGATCGCAGCCCTTCTCTACAATGCACTGACCGCCGACTACATGATCCCGCGCACCGCTTCGAACGGAATGACCTTCTATGAGACCACTACGATAATCGAACGTGTATTCGGATATGAGATCGCCGAGAGTGTCATAGTCGCTACAAACGATTTCGCACTTCCCGAGGTCGAGCGCGTGACTAAGAACGGATATGTCACGGTTAAGAATGAAAACGGATATATGACCGTAAAATTCTCCGAGCTTGGTCTTTCGGGAACCGCAAACGAAAATCTCGGAAAGAATATCCGTCTCGTATACAAAAACGATGACAAGGCAAAGCTCATAACCGTCCTCGGCTCGACCGAACTCGGCAAAACCACAGCTCCCGGAAAGATCAACATCGGAAAAGATGATTCCTATATCGAGATAGACAATGTAAAATATCAGGTTGTCGAGAAGCTCTCGGATGCACTCTCGACAAACGCGAATGAGCTGCTCGTATACGCATTCGACAATGACGGTACTCTCACTCAGGTAAAGAACAATTCAGAGCTGTCGGCACTCACCGGTGCATTCAATGCTTCGCTCATATTCGATGACAAGGACAGCGAAACTGCCGACCGACTCATAATCAAATCCTTCAGCTTCGGTCAGTATAAGCTTAACGGCGGAAAGATAAATATCGCCGAAAATATGAAGCTCACCGATCTCACGGTCGATTCGTCCGAGGAGCTTTCAAACGGCGATCATGTGCTTTATTACTTCAACAAAGCCAACAAGACTCTTGAGATCGCCGCAATCCTTCCGATCAGCGAAGTCGATACGGTCACACGTCTTACAAATTCGAGCGCGACCATCGGCGGCATAAAATATGATCTCGGAAATTCGCGTCTCGGAATATCAGCGTCAGACATCCGTGCAAAGCTCAATGTCGGCTCTAAGGTAAGGATCGTAGCCTACAACGGTGCTATAATAGCAGTCGATACCACATCCGACACGATCTATTCCCCCTCCGAATATCTTGTCGCCGAAAGTGAGCCTGTAGCGGTATTCGCAAACGGAAAACTCGCATATATGATAGAAGCGAACATCAACGGAATTTCTCAGGAGATATTCGTAACGAACAAAACAATCGAGACCGGAAAGGTATACCGTTTCACCACAGACGGCGCAGACACATACACTCTCATCCCCGCAACTGTATCGGGCGGCGTTATAAATTCGGGCAGCTCCGAATTTGTCCAGTCTGACAAAACAAACGATGAGATCGCATTTATCATCGACAACGCAAAGGGCAGCTCGATAATAAAATCAGGCTCGCACTATGTAATATCCGCAGGCAGCGCATCAAACCTCACCTCGACCGGAATGAACGAGACCGCGTTGAACTTCGTCACCGACAAGGATTCGATGATAGTTGTAAAGACCGACAAGGGCTATCAGTTCGTCAGCGGACGCTTCAACTCCTCGCTCAAGATAAACGACGGAGCATATGTCACGGCGATATTCTCAAATGAAGTCGGCTCGGTAGAAACTCTGCGTTACCTCTATGTTTCTGACGGACAGCTCGGAAATGCCGCATCTACCTCAGACAGCGTAAAGGTACTCGCATTCACCGGACGTGAGCTTATCGACGGAAAGGTCTATACTATATACTCCGTGCTCAACCTCGCAAACGGAACGGTCGAATCTATGATGTCGCTCGAAAGCGATCTCACAGTCGGCAAGAACTATCTCATGAACGTATCGGGACTCATATCCGGAGATGAAGCGGCTGTAAACGGCGGAATAGTCACCGGCTATACCAAGATCACAGTCACCATCGGAAAAGAGACCTACACTATCGACTCCAACACTGTCATATCGCTCCTCAGACCCGACAACACCACAGAATCTGCTCAGATCTCCGACCTCTATATGAAGAATGTCGAGATGACCCTCTCGAACGGAGTCATAAAGTCTATCGTGATCGTAAGCGATCCGCATTTCAATGCGGAATATTCGGACAGATCGATAGTCATAACCTCAAAGGAAAAGCTCAGCGGACTCGGCTCTATTGAATTTGTAAAGCTCTCAAAGGTATTGGATGACAAGCTCATTGAGATAGACAGCTCCGACTTCAAGACTGTCTACAGTGAGACGAACGGCTTTGAGCTGACTATATCCATTCCCGCAACGACACTTCTCGAAGCAGGAAGCTATATCGTTGAATTTACAGCAGATGACACAGCCTTCACAGCAAATCTTATCATAAAGTGATCCTAAAAGCAAAAGCTTCCGTGCCTAAAAGCACGAAAGCTTTTTTGTTTAATTAAAGCTGCTTACAGCTTCTTCGAGCTTTGATCTTGCACTGTTTTCGTTAGCTGCGTAGAGTGAGGCGAAATTGTTCTCACCGTTTCGCGCGATACTTTCGTAGACCGAATAATAGAGACCGATGTCGTAAATATTTCCGAGGTCGTAGACTATGCCATCGAATATGATGTCGAGCATTTCCGCGCTGTCCTCATCGTAGGTGTGCTTTACCTTGCAGGTCAGTTCATAATAATTATAGAGAACCTCTTCAGAATCTTCCGAGAGTGCTTCGAGCATAAAGCCCGAAAATTCCGGAGTCGGAGTCGTCACGGGGATTCCGAAAAGCATACTCTGTGTGTCTGCCATAGACAGATATTTTTCCTGTTCCTCGTCGTATTTCGGGAACGGGCAGACACCGTAATCAAAGTCACAAAGCTCCGAATATCCTGCCAGACCGTGTGGGAAAGAGGTCGTGAACATTACCTGTTCATTTACGAACAGATTCTTTGATACCGACCAGAAATCATAATCTACCTTGCCCTTGAAATCGTTGCAGTAGAAACCGTTTTTGGATATTGCCAATGCTTTATCGATGCCGGATATAGTCTTTTCGCTATTCATAACGATCTCTGGAGTTCCGTTGTTATTCTGAACTATCTTGCTTCCGAAGCCGTACATAAGAGCCATGAAGCCGTTGTATGAATCGAAGCCGACACCAAAGTTATCCTCGACCGACATTTTACCATCGCTGTTCACATCGTATGTAACCGCTTTTGCATATTCTTCCATCGCCTCAGCAGTCCAAGTGCCGTCTCTTACCTTGTCAACTATGCTGCCGAGACTGTATTTTTCCAGCATATCGCGGTTGTATACCATTATATAAACGCGGTTCTTGTCTCTCAGCGAGAAATCGCTCGATGTGAAATACAGGCTGTTTCCGATAGTAAGTGCTTCATTGACCTCCTGATTCCAGTAATTCTTTGAGAAATCGATATACTCTACCGTGTTCATATCGTATACGAAGCCTTCTGCCGAAAGCGAACCTACGCTCCAGACATTCGAGAACGCAAGGTCATAGAGATCTTCCTGCGACATGACCGATTTTTTCAAATCACCCGATGGATCTGCGACCAAGGTCTGAGTTATGCTGACCTCATATTTTTCCTCTATGCGCCTGTTTCTGCGAAATACTGCGTCATTAACCAGATCACCGTTCTCACTCTCGGCATATATCTCGAAATTGTCGAACTGAGGATGTCCCGCAGGATCTTCGCTTCCGAGGACGCGAAATTCTTTGCCGCCCCATTTTTTGTCCGGAAGCTCGGAGACCGAGGACATATCAACCGAATCCTCTGACGATGATACTGCATCAGAGTCATCATCAACGATTTTGCCGCTGTCGCCGCAGGACACACATTCGGCTGCCAGCATTGCGAGAATAATAAGGATTGAAATACGCTTTTTCATAGTTTTCACCTCGTGTTAATATTGTACATATATTATACCCCCCCCCCCCCATAATTTTGTCAATAGATTTTTTACGAAACAATTTCGTAACCGACATTTTGTGAAAAACGTACAAGAAAGGCTCTGCTTTAAAAAACAGAGCCTTTGAGTATACATATTCAACAAATTTTATCTTGATGCTGTCGAAGCAGTCACATGGTAAGTGGTTCGTCCACCGTAATATGTGCAGGTAAGCGTTACAGCTTCATTATATCCGAGTCGCAGAGCTTCACATCTTCCGGGCAGAACGATATTTCCGCTGTTCAAAATCGACAGCTCATATTTCTCAGAACGGTTTATAAGAATTATCCTGCCCCCCTCCGACTGCTCGGAAACAATATCGGTCAGCACAGCTCCATCATACTTCGGAAGGATATTTACAAGTCCGAGCCCTCTCGTGACCAAGGTCGTTCTGTCACCCTCGACTGTGAATCCGGGCGTTGGATATATCCATGGCGCACCGTCCGTCTTCGGAGCGACTGTTCTTGTAAGTTCAAATTCAGGCGTAACAGACTTGTTTATATATCCCTGCATTCCCCATGCCAAAGTGCCGAAATCCATCGCATATATCACAGCCTCATCAGATTCCTTGACGATAAACTGACCGCGCAGACCTATGACATCGTTCTTAGTTCCGTAAAGCGAGCATTTGTCACCAAGCTGTATTCCGTATCCGTCCTTGTCGTTCGAGACCATCGAAAAATGACAGTCATAGCAGCTCACCGCAGACCAATTCGTCAATGTGACAGCCTTATGAACAAGCTCGAACCAACAGCCTTCGAGCACAAGGCTCGAAACCCAGTCGGTCAATATACCCATTTCGGCAGTCTGGAAGGTGCAGTTTTCAAAGCGCAGAGCACCGAACACCTGATCATTGCTGCCGTTTGCATAATTTCCATCGTGTATAGAGCTTATCGAAACGAGCGGTCCTTTTACTATCTGTCCCATTCCGACAAATTCACAGGTATCGAATGAGGTCTGACCGAGCTGTCCGACTATCTCAAGAGCCCTGCCTTCATAGGTCGTCGGATAGACATTGACCTGCTCGAAGCGTAAATACTGATTAGCCATATCATGATGTGCGCCATTCTCATCTACCGAATCTCTGTCATCGCAGTATATCTTCAAGCCAACACCGTCAAAGTTAGAAATGACCAGATCACGGAACGCACAATGCCAAAATCCGCCGGTATATCCGTTTCTACCATCGTCCGGAACAGCATTCAAAACCAAGCCGTTTTGACCTTTGTTTTTTTGATCTCCGTGGATCAAAAAGCCCTCGATATGCCAATTGTTTGAGGTATCGGTTATATGCCCCTTTTCAGCACAGGATATGAAATCTTTCTCCTTCGAGCTGAGCGAATGCAGTACAGCTCCGTCAGATTCGAGCGAAACACCGCGCCGAAGCCCTATATGAGTGAATCCGTACCCCTCGGCTGTTTTCGGGAAATAAAGTACTGCACCGCAATGCTCCGCATAATAATTTATTATCATTTCAAGCTTTTCGGTCTCATCGCTGCCGTCACCGAGCAATGACAAAAGACCAGTGTTCTCAGGAACATCAGTTACATCAATAACACCGTTTATTATGCGGTCATTTAAATTCATTTTCTCCATTTGAATATCTCCATTTTATTACTGTATAACAGAGCATCTCTGTCATGCTTATATTATACCGTAATATGCCGCTTTTTGAAAGAACTTTGCCGACAGGATATGGACATATCTTGTGATGAAAAAAAGCATAAGGCTCTCAAAGTGAAAGCCTTATGCAGTAATATTTATCTTAGAGAACTATCTTGCCCTCGAATATCTTCACACAGTCGCCCGAGAGATATACCGCCTCGGAGGTGTATCTGATCTTGAGGTCGCCGCCGCGAAGCTTGACGGTGA
>CAZRVL010000022.1:0-28059 GCA_964603455.1 uncultured Lachnospiraceae bacterium | reverse complement strand
TTTTTACCCACCCCTGGTAGAACCAGGGGTTTATATTAAGCCTAAAGGCAACCAAGAAACAGTCTCCCCGCCGAATTCGACGGGGAGACTCAATCCTCTTAATAAACGCTTGATAGCATGATTCTAGTACCACACAAATGGTTTCCAATCTTTCTGTTGCAATTCACTTAACAAACAGAACATTCTGGTTTTTCAAGAGCAACTGTAATTGCATAACATCCAGCTTATCCAGATCCAACTTTCCCTTCACACAAAGTGCAGCAGCCGCGCCTGATGCTTGTCCTGTAAGTGCGCACACTGGAATAACCCGGGCAATTTCCCATCCATTCTCGTCAACATCAATAATTCTGCCTGCCGCAAGCAGATTTTTGCAAGAATCATTGAACAAAGCGCGAAACGGAATATGGTAATGCTTTCCCTTCCCATCCGGGCGAAAATCTCCACACGAACCTATACTATCCAGAAAACATTCCTTATCGATTGCTCTAAAGCTGCATTGTCCAATAATATGTCGAATCGTTCGCAACTGTGGCATGAATGGAAGCATAGAAATGTCTCGTACCTGCTTGTCTTGTTCTTTCAACTTATCAAATAATAGCTTTCTACCAACAAGCACATACTCCGTGATTTCTTCTGCTGTCACACCCGCCACTCGCCTCATTCCATCTGGGTGACCTACACCGTAAAAATCACTCCCTGCTTTGCGCCATTTACGCAATGGAAGCATGGACACAGATTGGCTAGACAAATACTCCTGAATATCACTTTGATCATATCCATGCGCAATATAGGTCATGTAGTTTTGCCCATCCGCAGTTGGCAAGCCAGCCTGTGCAAAAATGGACGCATCACCTGTTGCATCAATTACCATTTTAGCTTCATAGAGAACTTTACCTTCCTTGGTTTCCGCTACGATTGCAGTGCACTTCATCTCCTGCATAATAGGGTAAACTGCCATGCAATCCAAAATGATATTTACTTGATTTTCAATCAAGTATTCATCCAGCGCCATTGCAAAAATAGTCGGAGAATAAAATGACGCATATCTTCCATTTCCCGTACATTCCATTTTCCCCTTTTTCCATGCCTCAGGAAGGTTATCAAATGCGTATCGCGTAGCAAGCAGAATGAGCTCCTCCGCAATTCCGCTGATCATTTTCGTTCCCGCACTATCGCATAGAGGTTCATACCAAGAGATCAAGCCAGCAGTCGCAAGACCACCTAAGACAATGCTTTTTTCCATCAGCAAGGTTTTTGCTCCATTGCGAGCCGCGCTTACAGCCGCAGCGATTCCCGCGATTCCACCGCCAACAACGACCACATCATAGCACTCTTTATGAATAAAAGGACGTTTATCTGTTATTTGCATTGTTGATCCCCCTATTCTCTTCCAAGTAATTTAGCCAAACATGGATACGGTAGGTCTTTCGTTCATTTGGCTCTAAGAATTTCAGCATTCCCTTTTCTCGCATCGTTTTTCTCCCATCGGGATAGCAGTTTCCAGGCTCTAAGCCTAGTACATAATCGCGAACACCCATCATTTTCCACTCAGTAAAACCATCCAGATCATTTGTATTAAATCCAACTCCTAGTTCTATGCCAAGCTTTGGCTGAAAAATACGCGCGCTACCATTTTCATCTGCAAAGCGGTGATAATAGCATCGTTCCACATAACCGGCAGTTGGCTTTTGCATATGCCTCCAATTCTCAAGGTCGTCCTCCGCGTGCGCATTGCGCGGTTTCACTTCAATAGATGGGATTGAAACAACGCTCTCCTCATCCAGTAACGGATAGCCCATATTCATATGGTACAGCAACATGATCGGTTCTACGCTGTCGCCCGTATTTATGATTGTATCCTCAACTTCAAATTCATTTTTCTTAGTCGATATGCTTATCCTACGTTGCAATCGTAATTTTCGTGAAAAAATATTCTCATCTTTAATAAGCGCATTTACGATCAATTTATCTTCTTCTGTCGTCCAGTAAACATGCTCACACGGCTGGTTTGCTATTGTTCCGTGAAGGGAAAAATATTCCCCTTCATCCACACTTGGTGTTCCCACCGTTTCAAGGCCACAGGTCGTCAGAAAACCCGCCGTAAAAGACTTCAACCAGTGATCCTCGGTTGCATCATAATAGGCAGGCGCAACATGACCGCATGGGTTCAGATAGCCCATATTTCGTCCGAGAAAGCGTAGTCGAGAAATGTCGCAACAACGGTCTGGCGATAGCGTTATTTGTAATCCCTGACCATTGGTTATCTCAAGCAGGCGCATTCCGTCTCCTTTGCCTCCAACGAGACGGTGTTCTTCTATGCCACAGATCTGGCTATCGTGTCCGATATAAGGGTTCATAAGTCCCCCTCATACTTCAAGAACGAGTTCTGGATTTTCTGCGAAATGCTTCAACATAACGATTGGCTCTGTCGAAGAAGTGTTTCTGAGTAGCACACCTTCTTTAGCTGCTTTTTCCGTTATGAAAAACTCATCATTTGTCAGTTCACCATAGCGAATCAACGTCGGTGTTTCAATATTCCACACTCCCATCGTGCCGTGACCTTGGAGCAGGATCATACCATAAGCTGCCTGATCCTTAACAAGGACAGTCTCACCAGGATTGACCGTCAGACGCTTTGCGCAAACCAATCTACTCTTATAACAGATCCATTCTTCGTATCCGTGTTCGTCCTTCCAGATCAATTTCGGAGACATGAAGCGCTTTTTGTGGAATTCGGGATCTACATTGGCTTCCCAGTCAATCACATCCATTAGGTAGTCAACATTGCCCAGTTCCTCTTCGGGGCAGTTCTTCCAAAGCAAATCTTCCGACACACAATGTCCACCATAGAGGACGGATTGATACATTGCATACACATCACTTGCGAACTGTGGCTCATATGTACACAAACTACCAGGTGCATGGAGCACTCCCGGAGGTACATCCCAACCTGTATCAAGAGTAAGTTTATAAGCGTGAGAAAGATCGAGAAGTTTATTATCACCCTTAGCAAAATTTTCCAGGCATGTCTTCACTTCTTCTTTTGTCGTTTCAGAATTCAATCCAAAAAATGTAAATGGAAATTCACCGCCGTGATTATTGCACTGAGACGGGAAGAAATACATTTCGGGCTTTCCAGCCGCGCCAACTCGGTTGGCATGTTCGTCACGATGGTGGATGTGATGCGGAAGTGGTCCTTGATTGTCAAAGAATTTGGAAAACATAGGCCACTTATGATATTTGCTCCAAAGTGTTTCTCCAATTACTTCGCCTTGAAGCTCATCGACTGCGTCCCGCAAAAGTACGCGTTCTTTTCCATTCGCGGAAACGATGTAACTCAGCCCCTCGTCCGCAGGCGTCTCCGGACCATTTTCTGCCCAGGTAGTAGATGCAAACCAGCGCTCATCTATACCACCCTTCTCCAGTCCCAGAACATAGTAATCATCTGGATGGAGCTTTATACGTTTTCCTGGACGGCAAAAAGCGCGCGGTACCCATGTAGGCGCAAGCCGATAAATTCCCTGTCCTTCTTCTAGCAGTTTCTTCGCAATAGACATAGCTTTAACTCCTTTGCTGTTGATAACACAAAATGTCGATTACCGAACTTCTTCCTGTAAAAATCTATCGACAACCAACTGTCGGAATTGTGGTGACAAGCTGGCAAAATATGCCGTAAATCCTGTAACTCGCACAACAAGATCTGGATACAAATCTGGGTTTTCATTTGCAGCCATAAGTTTCTCGCCGTCAAGTACATTAATATTGATAAGGGTACCGCCCAAGTCAAAATGTGATTCGATCAATTGCAGGATGATCTCCGTTCCTTTCTCATCTACCGCAAGTTTAGGATCGAATTCCAGTTGCAATGGTGCTGTGTTGCCATAGCCACACTGAACCGATGCGATCCCACTTGACTGTGCTGTAACTGCACCATCCTTTCTGAAATGCGGGTTTGGATTTGCACCGTGGGAAATCGGCTCACCCTTTCGTCTACCATTGGGTGTTGCCCCGACCCGTGATCCATATTCGACCGTTCGCGACCACGAAAACCAGCCAGGCAAAAGCTGTCGTCCTCTGGGCATAGGCTGATTTCTCACAGTTCTTACCCAACTATCGGTCAATTTTCTTGCCCAGTAATCTGAAATCGTCCCGCCCTGACAATACTTCGGAGAGGAATTCATGATAAGACGTGTACGCTCATCAGCAAAATTATGTTCCAACGCATCATAGAGTTCATCCCATGTGAGAACATTTTGCAATTCAATGCGCGTTTGCATAGCACCGAACGAATCTGCCACAACTGCCAGTCCTGCACCGTCAATACCGATCGTGTACAGCTGAGCACATTGGGAAATATCCTCTCCTCGTTCGATCGTATTGTACATCATTAAATTCATGATCAGCTCAGGTGTTACTTCCCAAACATGATCGATGTGGTGGTTGATACCTGCCGCAGTTATCTCGACCGCCTTTTTCAAATGTGCTTCATATAAATCAAAAAGGCGATCAACGGAACGTGCTTTCTCATATTTCATATCCTTGAGTGCTTCTTCCATGACCTTCGCAACGTTGATTTTAACAGTATCATTCATCGGGAACTCTTTGCCCGGAACGCACATCCAGTTACAGCCGACCGCAATGCGTTCACGCGCAGTCTTCTTGTCAACACCATTGCGCATATAGCCCTCTGCCAGTGCTTTATCATTGCAGAAACGAGGCCAGCCATTCTTGTTTTTCAGCAAGTAGTAGACAGCCTTTTTGCGGAATTCGCGGTCACAGTTTTCATGGACACGCACAGTCAGATTACATGCAATATTGATTGAATCGGCCGCTTCCAAAATCAAATAGGAGAGGTGATTTGTCATGTCTCGATCATTTTCATCCACACCAGAGAGCTGATAGTAGTGCGGATCTATCAGGAGCAAATTGGCAATGAGGAATTTTGCAGTTTCATCGTCAAGGATCCCCCTCTGAACATCTCGTTCATAGTATGGGTAAAGAAGTGTATCAAGTTGGAAACCCGCTCCATCGCGCGTATAAATGCGGGAAGCGCAATTAAAAAAAGCAGTCCATTGGCAGGCTTGTCGAAATGTCTGAGGAGCGTCATACTGAACTTCGCAACAAGTCTGGCGCATCAGGATCAAATTCTGGCGGACATCCTCGTTTTCCTCCGTTTCGATTCGCTCTGTAAGCGCATTGATATGACGCTGGATGAAGCGAATAATTGCTTGAACACATCGCTCCTCGGCATCGTAAAAGGCCGATTTTTCAGGATTTATTTTTCTGTATTTGTCGATTTTCTTCAGGAATCCGCCAAAACCAAGCGCAAATCCTATTCGGTAATCGCAGGCAAAATGTGCATCTGCATCAATGCCCGAAGTGATGTTATATTTTTCCTGATATGGCTTCAAATCATCGTATGGAAAGCGCTGTTCATCCCAGCGCTTGCTCCATTGATTAGTTGCGCCATTTTGGATGAATTCCAGATTCTTGAGATTATTCTTTAACCAGTCAGGCATATAATGAACATCGCCCCGATAATTGACTAGCATATCTCTCCATCGACCGCAAAGCATCTCATTTGGGTCGATATAGGGCTCATGCGCATCGATCACTCGGCAAAAGTTTTCAGACATTCCATCATATCCGTAAAAACTGCCATTTGTACTATTATACCAAGGCTCGACACAATATCCCTCGGATATTGGAACAGTTCCAAAATCATCCAGGTCAGCACATCCATTTTGTTTTCTTTTGGCGATCGTATGCTGTATTTTCGTCTTCCGCATTGCCGCCAATCTTTCAGCGTAAGAATACATACTTTTTTAGCTCCTCCATTTGCTCGGCGGTTGGGATTGAGAATGGCACTTCTGGTAATCCAAGTGCAACTCTCTTTGTATTGCCTAGTGGATGATAAGGCAGCAACTCATACTGCTTCACATTGGAAAGTTCCCCCATAAAAGATGCAATTTCAGCAATCCCTTGATTGATTTCAGGAATAACAGGTGTCCTTGCAATTATCGGAACGCCGAGTTTATCTAAACGAATAAAGTTTTCTTTGATCCGCTCATTCGAAACTCCCGTATATTTTTCATGCAGGTCACTATCCCAGATTTTGAGATCCGCCATACACAAATCGAGTTTTTGAAATACTTCCTCATCGTAAATAAGAAGTGATGTTTCTACTGCACAGCTTATCCCTTCTGCCTTGCAACCATCGATCAGTGCATTAAGAAAATCTCGTTGTGCCAACGCTTCTCCACCAGAAAATGTCACACCACCTGTTTCTCCATAGTATGAAGCATCAAGTTTTATTTGTGCCATCACTTCCGGAACGCTCATAGTCTTTCCGCAAATCACCTTTGCCCCCGCAAAGCACCCTTCATCACACTTACCACAATGAATGCAATGCTCTGGATAAAGCATCATTTGTGGCATAAATGCAATACATTCTGGGTTATGACACCACGCGCAGTGAAGTGGACATCCCTTAAAGAATACCGTTGTGCGAATCCCAGGGCCATCGTGGACGGAGGATCTCTGAATATCTGCAATGGTCCCTTTAGTCACCAATCGTTTCCTCTTTTCCATTTCTGGAGCTTCTGATTGCCGCATCCAAAATTGCCATAATTTCAACATTCTTATCAATCGTCAGCATCTCATGGATAGGAGTCCCCGTCTGAAGGTGGTGCGCATAATGCGAGGGCATATTCTGGTATTCTTCACCGATTTCCATCTCAGGTACAGCAATTTCATTTCCGTAGATATCATATGCTTTCACATCTGGAGCAGTTTCTGCGCCACCTGTGCATACCAGTACTCCTTCTTTGCAAAGGACCATCGGCCCAGACGGGATAACGGCACGCGGGGTTGTCCATGTTCCTTCAAGAATTGACATTTTTCCTTCGTACTTCACAATTGCAGCAAAATTATCCTCAGTATCCCCAAAAGGGGTATTGAGCGCATCGCCATGGGAAATGACGCTCTTTTCACCATCCCCCATTAGCCATTTACTGAACAAACATCCGTAGCAACAGATGTCCAAAAAGACGCCGCCACCATAGCACAGCCTATGCCACCATGTTTTCGAACGGTCTTCATCAGACATTTCCTCTGCGTTTACACTTACCCCTCTGTGGCGTGCCCCCTTTCCAAGTGGACCCGTATGTCCATTGATATAGCGAAGTTTGATCGGCTCACCAACGATTCCCTGATCCAGCGCTGCTTTTAGCCGATGGATATATCCACGCCAAAGTACCGGCCAGTTTACAACAGCAACAATCCCATACTCTTGAACAATCCTCTGAATCTTTTTAGCACCGGTCAGATCGACTGCGATCGGTTTTTCAATACAAACATTGATATGTCGCTTTGCACATGCTTCAACGACCTCTGGCTTTGCACAGTTTTCGCACAGAATATAGGCAATGTCAGGCTTCAGCACATCTAGCATCTGTTCATAATTCTCAAAAAAGTTCGAGCAGTAATTCTGCCGCACATTTTCGAGATTCCATCCACATGTGTAGCGATAGCTTGGAACATCATCAGATGTGCATTTCAGATCCGCAATGCCAACAAGCTCTGTATCAGGTTGATTTGCGATATATAGCGCGACTTCATTCACGTGCATATGCGCAAATCCAATAATTACAGCTCGAATCATTTCCTTTACTCTCCTTGCTCCAGTTCGCTCACGCGAACCTCACGATTCAATTCCGCTGACTTATAGAAGCACTCAATCACCTTTGCGACCTCAAGGTTCTGTTTTTCAGTTACCCAATAGGTTTCCTTTCCCGCAAGCGTATTGATAATATTACGATACATATAGCGATGTTGCTCAAACGCAACACCCTTATACGCTCCATTATCAAACCACTTCATATCGCACTCTGTTTGGAATCGTCCAATATTCTTATAGAGTTTTTCCTTGTTTACGCAAAGTCCGCCCTTATCTCCGCAGATGACCATATTCAGGTTCGTCGTTGGCAGATTGATCGCCCACGAGAACTTGAAATTAACACTCATGCCACCCTCAAGGCGAATAAAGCCAGTTGCGAAATCTTCAACATCAAACTCATGGTAATCATATGGTCTGGGTGTAAATGTTCCTGTATAAGCACCGCTTTCTGCAATACTCAAAAGAACATCCTGCCCCTGATTTGCAATTTTTGTATAGGTACTACCAGATACTGCCTCAACCTTTTTATCACCAACGATCCAGAGAAGCGAATCGATCAAATGTACGCCGAGATCACAAAACGGGCCACCAAAATTATGCTCTTTCATATGGAACATTCCCCATGTGGGGACACCGATTCGGCGAATGAATTCGATATCCGAAAAATAGACATCGCCAAGCTCGCCACTATCCACAAGTTCCTTTGTACGTTGCATATAGTTGCGCCAGCGCATACATTGGCAGGGAAAGAGCATTTTTCCGCAATCCTTTGCCGTCTGCCACATTTCCTGCGCATCCTTCAGCGTTAATGCCATCGGCTTTTCGCAAGCAACATGTGCACCTGCACGCAATGCTTTGATCGTCCATTCTTTGTGATACATGTTTGGTGTACAAACTGCAACAAGATCAGGGTGCAGTTCATCTAGCATTTTCTGAGGATCTTGATAATAATGCGGAACATTATGACGCTTTGCCGTTTCCCTCGCAGCTTCAATACGAATATCAGCAACGCCAACGACATCAACAAGTCCCTCTTCTCGAAGGATATTAAGGGCAGGAAAATGTGCACTATTTGCAATCATGCCTGTACCGATCACAGCAACTCTTAATTTCTTCATGAATGATACTCCTTTGGTTTGAATTGCCTTACAGCTGAAATGGTTCGATGGTTTCCTCGACCTTGCCCGATTCGCACGAACGACGACCAGCATCGAACGCCGCCTGCGCTTTCATATTAAATTCAGGTGTGATCAGTTCAAAAAGCGGTCTGCCCTCGGTAAGAAATGCAACCGCAGACGAAATGATATCTTCTGTGACAGGCTCTGTTGCATATACCTCATTAGGTGACGCAGCACCGAGTTCTTTATAAACCTTGACCTCTGATGCATAGCGGTCAGCAACGATCACGCCTTCCGTTCCGTAAACAACAGGTCCTGTTGCAATTTGTCCATTGCTAAGCGTTGCCCAAGAACCTTCTACTGTGCCAACACAGTCACCAAAATCAAGCGTAAAGTTTGCATAGTCCTCGATATCAGAGAAAGGATGGAAGAAATTCTTCTTGATTCCGTACACTTTCTTTGCCGTCTTTCCTGCGATCCATGTTGTCAGCAAGCAACCATAGCCAGCGTAGTCGCAAATAGAGCCACCGCCACATTCATGCTGATACCACCAAAGTTTCGAGAGCTCCTCAGCGGTATAGTCATTCAGTCTGTACGGTCCTCTCGTTGCTGGACTTCTGTACTGCACGCGCAGGACATCGCCTACAATACCGTTTGCAGCGAGTTCCTTTGCCTTTCGGAACGCTGGCGTCCATGCAACTGGCCAGTTGATCATAAGCTGTGCATTGCTCCTTTTATAAGCACGATACATCCGCTTTGCATCCACCATATCCAGCGCCATCGGTTTTTCAACAACGGTATGAATGTTCATAGCGAGTGTCTCCTCGACGATTGCCGCATGGTCTTTGATGTCGCTACATATGATTGCAAGATCGATATTCTGCTTCAGCAGTTCCTTATAATCATCCCAAAGCGGAACATTATACCCCTCTGGTGGCATATTCATTACAAGACGTTTTTCCAGTTCCTCTTTTGTAAACGGAGGATAATCTGCCATGCCGACGATTTCAACTTTATCCCGATTCTTTTCCAAATCTCGAATCATCAGGATCGCATGGATATGCGCAATGCCAATAATTGCTACACGAATTTTTTCCATTATTATCACCTATACCCTTTGTTAAAATGTCGTTTCCAACTCAATCGTTCTGCCTTCTTCGATAGCCTGCGGAATCTTGCACATGATCTCAAGCACATGGCGCGCATGCTCGGGCGAAAGAACAGGCTTTTCCCCTGTTTCAATGCTATTGATCAAGTCAGCAAGGCAGCAGCATTGGCTAATGATCTTCTTGCAGGGTTTTGCTCCCATGAATGGCTTCATCCAACCTCGAACGCCTTTCTGGATATCATCGATGAACAGTTCCGGCGTAGGATTAGTCATATACGATTCGGTGAAGCAAATCGTACCCTGATCTCCGAAGATTTCAATTGCAGGTGCTTTCGATGCTCGCTGCGCAAAGCCGGTGTCCACAACAGCCATACGGTTTTCTCCGAAATCAAGCGTGATCACATACTGGTCAGGCAGTTTATCCGCTTTGATCATCGTCCCATCAAACGCACCGGAGCGAACCATGCGGTTCGGAGTCGTTGTCTTTGCCATACACGCAATCCTTTTCGCAGGTCCAAAAACCGTCGTAACAATCTGTAATCCATGCACGCCCATGTCAACAAGTGCGCCTGCACCTGGTTCAAAGAACCAGCTCGGATCTGCATCGCGGTATTGGAAATACTCCGGACCACCATGTGAAGAATTACACTTGATATAATAGGCGTTTCCAATCGCACCATCTTTGATCCATTGCTTTGCCGTATTCAAATCATAGCGCATGGGGTGAACGGGCACGCAAACAAATTTCACATTCTTCGCTTTTGCAAGTTCGATTTGTTGCGTTAGTTCTTCAACATTCGCAGCAGCGGGCTTCTGAGAAATCAGATGCTTACCTGCGCCAAGGATCGCCATGTTGATAGCATGATGCTCAGGAATAGAAGCAACATCGATTGCAATATCAAAATCACACTTATCGATCAGTTCTTCAACGCTCGAATAGTGCTCCGCGATTCCGTATTTCTGACAAGCCTCGATCGCTCGTTCCTCCACATAGTCCACGGCTGCCACGCAAACAGCATTTGCCTCTTTTTCAATATTAGGGAAATACTGTGCGTGTGCAAAACTTCCACACCCAATAACTGCCACTTTCCATGTTTTACCCATAATTCACAAACTCCTTTATTTATTTTTGTTGTCTTATATTGAAATTGTACCAAATTGTGTTATAATAACAATGCAAAATATACGCAGATAAGTGTAATATATTAACATTTTGTAGGTGGACAACCAATGTACTATTTACTCCCCCTAAACACCTTCCCAACGATCACACAATTTTACAGCGTTACACGCAATACTGTTTGGAAAATATCCGACAAAGACGACATTCTCCTATTTATCACAGAAGGTAGATGTCGCATTTCCTTTGCAAATGAACAGTTTGAATTGAAAAAGGGTGATATTTTTTATATCCCGTGCAACCATCCCTATACAAGATACAGCATCGAGGGCGAAATGTGTACAATGACATATATCCACTTTTCAACGCCATCCGAAAGTGAGCAACTTGACGCCCGCACTCTGGGGCGCAAGATTTTTGATGCAAAGAAAACCCTTGATACACAGATTCTTAGCCATGTACAACTTCCGCGCATTCAAAACAGCATCTATTTGCAAAACAAATTGCGGCTAAAAGACTATTCCCGTGTCTTTCGCTTACTTGACGAAATCCAGTTCTTTTCAGCAAAACGCCAGCTTATGTGTGGACTTCAATCTTCGTTGACACTATGTAGCATACTTTCCTTTTTATCGCAGCACACGATTGAAACGCTTTCCGCTGATATCCCCCTAAAAAGCGTAGACACCATCTCTCCAAATCTAAAGCAAGCAATTCGATACATACGGACCCACTATGCCGAGCAGATCACGCTCGATGAACTTGCTACACATTGTAGCGTATCCAAGCAACAACTCATCCGTTATTTCCATTCCACTTTTCACATGACGCCAATCGCATACATTACGGACTATAAAATATCGAGAGCCAAAGATCTTCTCTTTAACCAACCACATCTCACGATCAAAGAGGTTTCTGATGAACTGGGATTTTCCGATCAGCACTATTTTTCCAAGGTTTTCACCAAGGTTGCGGGGGAAACACCCTCCCAGTATCGACAGCGCGTACTGTTTTACGACCCGATAAACGAATAGAGCAAAAACGAAGAAGGGCAGCAGTTCACAAAAAACCGCTACCCTTCCTCTTTCTACAAGGAGTGTTGTTTGATTTGTTAGTCAAGCCGAAAAACTTGTTCCATCTTCGGCTGTGCTCCCGTTTTAGGATCCATTTCCAGTTCCAAAATGTCTTTCATATACACATTCCAGCGCGCAACGATTTCACTCTGCGCCTGAACTCTCTCAGCAAATTCAACGCCATTTTCGCATTCGTAATATCCAAAAAGCTCGTCTCCATTTGCAAAAATCGAATAATTGCGTATTCCTGCCTGTTTCAAAATTTCTACCATTTCCGGCCAAATATGCGCATGACGCTCTATATAGATCTGCCTGCATCCAGACTTGATCTTTCCTTTCCACGCCATTCTCTCCATAGATATTCTCCTCATTTATTTTCAAGCATTTTCCGAAAAAGAACATACACGCCTGCTGTCCATCCCATCATCGGCGGGGTGGCATATTCCTTTGATGCTGCACACTTTCCCGTGCAAACATCATACTTTTCCCACAGATTTCCAGTTTCATCGAATACTTTCTCAATGACATGGACAAATTTGTGCATGATTCTCTGTGCATCCTGGATGTGTCCATATCGCAAAAGTCCTTGCACAACGATATACTGAATGCACGCCCAACCGTTCGGATGATCCCATTGTAGCGACAACAGATCCTCTCGTTCCTCACAGCATGCAATTCCATACTCTCGCTCGATCAACGGCAGTCGTGAAATCACCGCTTCCGCCTGTATTTCATCGCACATTCCAACAAACAAAGGATAAAATGCTGCCGCAGATAACAGGTTTCCTCGCTCTTTCGTGCAGAAATTGTAGTCAAAGAAACAGTTTCTTTCTTCGTCCCAAAGTACTTCCTGCATCCGTTTCTTTCTGTTTATCTTTCTTTTTTGCCACGAAAGCATCTCGTCGTGATAATGCAGTTCTTTTGCGAAGCATTCCATATTTTCTTCCAACATGTATAAAAGCGCATTCAAATCGACTGGACAGAAGCAATGCGCTTCCATCTTGAATCTACTTGTGCAATCCCACCCGCTCTCTGCGACTGCAAGCATTGCATATCCATACTGTGTGCGTGTCTCTTCATCCGTCGGCTGGGCTATGTTGAAGCGCTCACAAAGCATCTGCGCATATTCTTGCAATGTTTGAGAATCAGGCTGTGTTCCAGCATAACAGTTCAATCCACATATTGTTTGTCTTTTGCTTTGCCAGAAATCGTATTCTTTTTTTAGTGCGGGATATGCCTTTTCCTGCAACCATTGATTATCTCGTGTAATCGTCCAGATATCCTTGACCATTTGCGAGAGAAAAGGTGGCTGTGAACGGTTCAAAAAATAGGTTCGGCTTCCATTTGGCATCATTCCATAGCGTTCAACAAGATAGAGCATGTCATCCACATTATTTTTTGCCTGTTCAAAGCGATCATCCTGCATCAGTCCAAGATTTGTAAAATATGTATCCCAGTAAAACAACTCCTGAAACATACCACTTATGCACGGTGTCGTAAAGGGTTTGGGCAAACCGATCAATGTACCATTGTCTTGCGGTACGTATTTTATTGTTCGATTCCAGTTTTGTTCAATATACTTTTTAACATTTCCCATTACCATACTCCCATGTGTCAAATATCTTCTCTGGCAAACTTGGAACATCGAATGATTTGCATTTTCTGCCGTTCACTCCATCTCGATTTTGTACATTCGGAACATTTCCATGTTTTCTTCTCTAAAGGCTACATATCCGCCATCATACGAAAACGGAACAACTATACGATTGGGGAGTTGAAGAATTCTCGTCGGCTTTTTCTCAGAAGCGACCGATACGCAAATCGGCGCAATCTTGCGTGCCTTTTCCTGCTCGTTTAGCAGAACAAGATGCACATACTTCTCCTTCTGTTTTTGGAAAAGCGTTACTTCCACGTCAACAGGAGCATCAGAGATAAAACTTCTATGAAGCGTGAAATACTTCTCGAGCAAATTGATCAACACACGCTCATGATTATAGTTGTCAATTCCCTCCAACGCAACCGAGCTCCAAAGCACCTTTCCCTTTCCGTACGTTGTAAACATGACCGCAGGGATATCGGTCGGAACGCCCGGTGGATCAGAATGAATGGATGCAAAATCTGTGCTTCCCTGCAAGGTATACGGAAGTGTGATGGTTGCAAGCACCGCTTCATCCATTGCACCATCGATAATCGGTGCAGTACCATCTATATGAAGCGGATATTCTGCATTAAACGGTGCAAATGCATCATTAGCCTTTGATTTTGGCGCGACATAAACTATTTTGTGCACTGTTCTATCCACAACTTGTAGGCCAAAGAATTCCTTCAGCAAGTCTGTGCAATCCGAACCACTCAAATAAAGCTGTCCACCGTCTTTTACATACTGGATGATCCTGCCAAAATCCAGCGCATCTATTTCTGTCAACATAGGTGCGATCAGGATCTGATAGTCATTTAATGAATGTAGCGTTCCCGTAACGCCACAACTGATATGGTTTTGAACCAAATTTTTTACTGTGTGGACGCAAGAATCGTGATTTGTATACGCTTCTCCATGTGCATTGAATTTACTGCGCAAGCTGTAATAAACACCCACATCTTCTACCATATCCCCCTTAAAATAGGTTTCATATGGCTCTTGTTGTGCAAAAATTCTACCAAACATATCATATACGCGTTGATCCAGCGTTCCAACGGGATTGATTGCATCGATCACAAGCGTTGCTCCGTGATGCGCCGCAGTCAAAAAAACTTCACTTTTCAGCGTGTCCTCCGATTTGCTGGTCGTGTGATGTGCAAGCGTTGGTGTACAGCGCGATGCCATATATTCAAAAGGTGGATTTGTTGTGAAATTCTTATACAGTTTACAGATAAACGACTGATTGTAGATCCCACCATATAGATCACCGCCCGCAAATTCGGATGCTTTCAAAACTTCTTCTGCATTGCCTTTATGAGCAAGAGGCAGTCCTGCCGAAGATACATTGTGTTCCACCGTCGAATGTGGCGCATATTTTTTTAGTGTATCCGTTGCAAACTGTGCAAATTCGCCCATCCATTCGCGCCGTTTCTGCATGTGCAAGAGCCACATTGGATCTTGCCAATCTTCAACTGTCGGAAGTCGTCCTCCAACTTCTTCTTCCCAGCGTTTCTGGCAAGACGGACAATAACACGGATGAAGCCAAAACAGCATATCGAAAAACATTCCATCAAAGGTAAAATACTCTGCCATTTCCTGAATCTGCTTTTCAACAAAAGCGCGATAGTCCACATTATTGGGGCAACACAGCCCATATCTACATACAGAATCCTGTGCAAATTCTGCCGAGATCTTTTCCGAAGCTTCCTTTGCTGATCTGCCATCCTGATTCACAAGTCTCCATTCCGGATGTGTATCATGTGCCCAGTTATTGTAAATCAAGCTATAATATCCCGTAACATGGATTCCATTTTCACGGCACATATTGACCAGACGACGCATAGCATCTTCTTTGCCACGGAACGCGTTGTGCATTTTCCCCGATTTTGTCGGATAGTAGCAAAGTCCAACATGCGACTGAAAATAAATCATGGCACTTTGAACTTTCGCTCTTTTCAGATTTTCAAAATATGCCTCTGGGGAAAAACGTGATAGAAACGCTTCATCCCAATCATGGATATGCATATCGCACAAATGTCTTCTATAACTGTTATCGTACCACATCTGTAACTTCTCCTCTATTATTGTAACGCTCTTCCGTATACCTCGACCTGCGTAAGGGAGGGAAACGGTGATGGATCGTCAGATTTAATTAGTTCGCTGAAACGCACATAGTGAATCGTTTTGCTCGGGAAAGAAAGGGTCTGCTGGAATCTTGTCTTTTCAAGTTTCCAGATAACAGATGTTCCATCTGAAAATGTCACCGTTACCTGTTTCCACCAGTTATCATGGGGGAAATCTGCACGAATAAAGAACACGATCCGATTCACTTCGATCTCGTGGCCAAAATCGATCATCAAACATGCATCATCTCGCCTATCAATTCCCCAAGACTGATATGGCCAAACGCCGTGACATCTATTCTCGCATACACCATCGATCGTATTGCTTGCGGCGAATTTTGCCTCTCCCCTACTTTCCACATTTGCACAGATATGCGGATACATATTTGCACTATTGCGCTTATCGTAAATATTTCGAGCCTGATTGCGATACTGTTTGATTTCTTCTGGTTGGAGTTCTCTGACAAACAAATAATGCAGCTGTCCTGAAAACGCTTTGGGTGAAAGATTGGTGCGGTTCAACGCAGATGGTATCGGATAAGATATATCGCCCGTTAAATAGACGATGTTTTCACCCATTGCATCATCAAGTTGTAATCGAACATAGATATCGCGCACCGTTGTCCTGATTTGGAGCACATCGCCCTCTTGGTAGGCTTTGCGATATACAAGGCTCGCAAATCCTTCTGCGCTGTCGCAGGCTTTTTCGACTCCATTTGCATCCATAATCTGAATGGTAAACAACGACATTATCTCAAAATCTCCCGCACACAGTCAGCAATTTCTTTATTGTGACAGTTTGTAAAGAAAAGTCTTTCAAACTGTTCACCGCAAAGCGCACCTTTTACCAGTTCCCGATCCAATTGGGTCAGAATTGTCACAAGATCATTATGCGTGATTTCCTTGACAGCATCCAGTATCTTCTTGTTTCTTTGTTCCGGAATGACTCTTTCAGGCGGATAGCCACCACCTGCGGGCGAACAAAAGAGTTTTTCAAAAATATACTGCAAATTCAGCTCTCCGCCCCAGCCAAAATTTTCAGCAAATGGTAACGAAACGCAGTTTCCGTCATTTACCTGAGAGAAAAGGTAGGCGTCAAGTGCAGATGTAATGTGACCGCAAAGCACCTTCGGGAAACTATTGCAAGCAAGCATCGCACCCTCTCCCGTTCCGCAACCAGTGATCACATAGTCTGCTGCGCCCGAATTGAGCAAAACTGCCGCTAAAATACCATTCTGAACGTATGTAATAGAATTCGGATCTTCTGCACCATACATTCCGTAGTTGAACACCTCGTGTCCCATAGGCTCAACAACTTTCTTTAGTGTCTGATAAATCATTTCATTTTTTGCTGCCTGACTATTTTCGTTAATAAGTGCAATTTTCATAATCAATCTCCTTCAATTTTGTTTTCTGCATATGTGCTTTGGCAAAGCTTCTCTTCTATCTCCGCAAAAGGAACTCTGATCAGTTTTGCACAGCAATAAAACCCAAGTGAATAATAAATAAACATCCAAACAGGTGTCACTTTTAGGAAGATATAAGGATCGAGCACTGCTATCAATAGGGGCATCCAAATCAACCCCGCCAAAAGCACCGCACGAATAGGGTGCATCAGGATCATATAGCAAGTATTACGTATAATTTGCCATGTTGAGCACTGAAAGCGCGAATGGAACGCAACTGCCATGAATTGAAAAACAAGGATCACCACAAGCAAAAAAAAAGTAAGCGCAATCGGAGCATTTTCAAAAATTGCATCCATATAAATAATCGATATCAGTAGTGCAAGCATTGCGCAAATCAAGCATAAGCAAACGCTATTGATAAGTGCGATCACGCCAAATCCATTTCTGAATCCACGAAAAAAAGCCTTGAAGTATGAACTATCATCATCAGGATCTTGGAAAACACGCATTGCATTGAGCATCCCTGCCTGCGCTGGCCCAATCGTTATGATTGGTGCACAGCATGCAAGATATAGCACATTGAGCAAAACCATGTTAGAAGCCCTTAGTACAGTTTGAAAAAACTTAGAATTATAAGAGAAAATACCGTTCATTGAATCCTCCATCTTCCCCACAAACACTACCACATATTTAAGTAAGCCCAAAAACCATGCAATCGTTCCGAATGAGGAGCATTCACCGCAAACGCAATGTATACATCACCTGTCGTTTCTCCCATTTCTCGCACAAACGGGATTTCTGTAATGCGGAGCGCAACCGGATATGCTTCCACAACTGTCTTGTTATCCTCATCAACTTTCGTTAGCTGAATCACATTTTCGCCAAAAGCATCTAGCTCCTCTTCAGGGAAGACATCTGACAAATCAAGAAATGCATCCTGCGCAAGATAAAGTTCCAATGCAGTCTGGTCTAAGATGAAGTAGTCGATTTCCTGATTTGTGAGCATTGCGATCGTTTTTGTTAGCATATAATATGTCTGTTCCGACGATTGCACTTCAGAAAATCCCGCTATGTGGATCATTTGCAAAAGAGCCTCTGCGTTTTCCTTTTCTTGTGTTTTTGTATACCCATCCTGCAAATATGACTGTGCCTCCTCTGAAAAAGTAACATTGACCGCCAATCCTCCAAGAAGTAATTCTTTTTGATCTTTCCAAATCGAAGCAAACAAATATATTGCGATCAGCACCAACGCTATCACGATCACAATACTCTCTTTATAATAGCTCCATATGTGATCGACTCTTTGCGTCCACGTCATTGACGCCATATCTGCACACAATCTTGTAAAAAACCGATTTATCTTTGTATCTTTCATTGTGCTCTCCGCCCATCATGTAATAACGATAATATTACCACATACAAAACGTCTTCTCATCCACACACTTCATAAGTGCCTCTATCAAATAGAAATCCGCATAAATAAGAGGATAGTGATGCTTATCTGCATGGTACATTTCCGTAGCGCTTTGCACAATCGCTTGTGTATCGGTCGAAAAATCAGCATCTTCATAAAGCGACTTCAGGAGTTTTATAGCATAGATCGCATATTTTTCACCATCCGCTCCACAGCATTTTGCCAGTTCAAGCATTCCACTTGCCGTAATTGCCGTTGCTGAAGCATCCCTCAGCACTGGGAATGCAGGCTGCATATAGTCTACTGGTGCAAGGTCTCCTTCCTGCAAGTGTGCGATCACATAGTCTGCCACACCCTTGGCCACATCTAGAAACGATGCGTCATTCGTATATTCGTAGGAGAGCGTGAATCCGTAAATCCCCCACGCCTGTCCTCTTGACCAAGAAGAACCAGAAGCATACCCTTGTCCGCGAGGATAGTCCTTTACTTCACCTGTTTGCGTGTCAAAGTTCACAATATGATAAACAGAACCATCTGGCTTTAGAAATGTTTCCCGCGCCGTCTGCGCATGGGCTTTTGCAAAAAGTGCAAACCGCTCATCTCCGTATTCTTCTGCCGCCCAGTATAAAAGCGGAAGATTCATCAGACAATCGATAATTGCATAGCCTTTTGTATCATCCCCCAGAACACCATTTCTCCACGCACGAATATATCTGCCTTTCAGATTGAAACGCCCCGCAAGCATAGTTGCAGCATGTAAAGCGCGTATGCGCGCTTTCTTATCCCCACACAGGCGGTAGTGTGCCACATTAGTCAAAGAAAAGACAAATCCTAAATCATGATTATCTAAGCAATTGTAGTTTTCTGGTTCACTAAGTGCCGCCTGCATCCGTTCGCTGCAACGAATCGCTCTTTCCCGATACGCCTCTTTTCCTGTTTGAATATATAAAAGCCACATAATACCGCCCCAGAAGCCGCTCGTCCAACTAAAAGGAAAAATCTCCAACTTATCATACCGTCCATCGACCGTCGTATAGGGATAATCCTTTTGGATCTCATCCATTATGCGGTAGATTTTTTCTTCACACTTCATCAAAAACGATCGCGCCCAGGCTTTTTCTTCTTTTGAAAACATATTTTTCTCCTCTCACAAAAATGCCGGTTGTTCTCTGCTTTCACACTTTACGCACCATTTTCATCGATTGCTACTCTCTGTTCTTCAGTCAGCGTCCGATATTTGGACGGTGTAACATGGAACATTGTCTTAAACTTTTTGCTTGCAGTCGTCGTATCAACATAACCCACTTGCTTAAAAACCTCTTTGACGCTAATATCTGTATGAAGCAGGAGAGCCTTTGCTTTCTCCATTCGCAGATTTGTAACATAGTCGATATAGCCTTCTCCTGTTAGAATGCGGAATATTTTGCTCATTTGAGATTTGGAAACATTCGCAAATGCTGCAATGGTTTCCAGCGACAAATCTGAACACGTGTAATTATCATTTACGAACTGCAATATCTTGTCGTATTGCTCCTCTGGTCTGTCACAGCACCCATTCACGATCCCGCTTATCTTCTCGTCAAAAGAATCGTCGTCCAAATTCACTTCTCCGATTTGTCTTTGTAGCGACACGCTCTCTTCTGTCTGCTCATCCGAGCGGGTTCCTAACCGAAGTGCTTGAAGGATCAAATATCGGATATAGCGACGATTTTCTGGTTCTTGCTCTGCGTGGCGTAAGACACGCACAAGTGCCTTTTTCGCACGCTTCAATTCCTTATCCTCAATGGCTTGGAAAAACATCTGCACATGCTCATTGTAGCCACCCAAACCTAAGTCAAAATGCTGTGTGATCAAGTCTTCCCAGCACAGGATGCTTTCATCAACCGCATTATCTTTATCCAGCATTGTTCCTGCTTCCAAATACGCGTAGTTAGCCATCAGTAGACTTCTATAAACTTGACTCATTGCGATTTGTGCACACGAAATACCGATGCTGTCGAGTGTTGTCATCAGTCGTTTTGCCATTTCCTTGCGTCTGGACATATTATAGTCGGGCATTGGAAGTTCACACAGAACAATGAGATACCGGTGGTTCTCTTCCCAGCAATAAATATCTTCCTGGATATACTGGCTTAATCTTTCACCATCATCCGGATTTTCAAGGCGAATGCCACAGAGGTAGTAGTACTCCTCCGCCAGTTCGGTGCCACATGCCGAAAGAAGTGGCTGAATCTCCTCTTTATTCTTCAATAGACCATGGAAAACCATCAGGGCAACCTGCTCGCGAATGATGCATTGGTAACTGCGCATATTCTTCTTAACAAGTTTTCCATCCTTGATGGACTCATCGACAAGTGCCTGAATATAGTCAAACTCGTTCTTTGCCCATTTGTTTTGCTTTTTTCTCGAAACACTACGTTCTGTAATACTGCGTATCAATGTATTCACGCTACTAAAGCGCACATAGCTCATTGCAAGCGACAGAACCGTAGAGAACAATACGCCAATGCTTAAAATCGCAAGACTGAACGTCCTTAATTTGATGAAATCCTGCATTTGTTCATGCTCGTCATACCACAACTGAACATGAAAAACCGAATCCGCAGTCGTTTTACTTTCCATGGAGTAGGAATACTTCGCAAGATAAGCTTCTCCTTCTTCCTGCGTTATCGGTTTGCACGTTTGATCATCATTGACGAAGAACATCGCTTTTTCTTGCAAGGTGACTTTAATCAGCACATCCTCTTCATTGATGAACCGACCGATCATTTTTGCAAATTCAGAAATCGATATTGTATACTCAGCAGAACGTTTTATGTCACCGCTACTGACCCCCATTGCGATATGGTACAGAACATACGCATTTCCTTTTGATGTAGCCAATATTGCAGCATTCGATTTCTCCGATGAGATCAGTGCGATCCCATCCTGCACGCTTTCAGGTGTCAGCGCAAGTGTTGTTCCAAAATACACATTAGGCGAAACACTTCCCGTGTTTCCATAGAGCATGCCATAACCGTTGTAAATTTGGATTTCATCTACTTTTCCATCAAAAAGCTTCAAATTCTGCAAAATCTCCGCAGCTTCAAGCTGTAACATTGGCTCAAGCATCAGCTTTCCAGAATAAAAATCATAATTCTGCTTCAAGCTGATGCTGTTTATTTGATAGTCATAAAAGTCCGATTCCAGACTTTGCGATGCCTGTTCCAGTTGTTGCCTGATTCGTGCTTCTGTTTCTGTTTTTGTCGTGTCAAGCAAATTCTGCGTGACGTAAAAGCTAACAACAAGTAGAGGAATTATTACGCACAAATACGCTACGAGGATTCGCAGCAACGTTCGCTCTTTTTTCATAAATCATCCTCCGCTTTTTCTTATAATATAAACACTTTTGATAAAGGATTTCTTTACCATCCTAGAAAACATCTATCAAAAATCGTTATATCAATCCATGCCATGACAGGCAAGGCAAAGTTGCCTTGCCTGTCAGACATTTCCTATCTCTTATGAGTCAACATGCTCCTCAAAGATCATCTTATCCACGAGCTTCTTTCTCAATCTGCTTCAAGGTGCTCTCCCAACCCATACCATTGACCGTTTCAACAAAGGAACTCCAGTCTGCATCGTTATTCGGATCGAGCTGCCCAGCCATGAACTGAACTTTTGCGCTCACAAGGTAGTTACGCAGATCCGTCTGGAGAGAACCCATACGCTCAGTCTGTTCAGGTGTATAAACAGGTGCTGCATCCGAGAAACGGAAATCATCCACAGACTTTGTCGACATCAGGCGCTGTGCAGTCCAGTAATTTGGGTGACCAACAGGGATTGCAGCAAGTTGTGCATCAGTCAGCGTATCGAGAGAACCAACAAGTGCCCACTCAAATGCAAAGCCCTGCCAAATAACAGCTTCCTGCTTCGCCCATTCGCTAGCATTATCATAAGCGTTGCTATCCCAATAATTATCATAGCTACAATTCTTCAAACCAGTTTGCTCATCCTCGACCCAATCAAAGGTTTCGCCTTCCTTGCCGTTGAGCGCCATGATAACGCCCTCTTCAGTGCAGAAGTAATCGAGCAGGCGACAAATAGCCTCAATATACTGGGAATTACTATTGATATACATACGTGCCTGGTTCAGAACACCATTGTTGGCAATATAAACACTTTCATCTGCAAGGTCGGAAGTAAAACCACCAAAAACGCCATAGTTTGCAAGCCAGCTATAATCACCATTGGCCTGAAGTTTCTGTTCTTCTTCCGTAATGGGATCTACGTATTCGCCAACACCCGAGTTAAAGAAAACATACTTGCCTTCCTTTGTAGCAGCGCGGAGCTCATCTGCGGTTTTGCCGAAGTCGGTAATATCGATCAATCCCTCGTTGGCAAGCTTATTCATAAACTTCAGGTATTCACGGTAGTTATCGGAGATGTCCGCAAGTTCAACTTCTCCGCTCTCATTCTGAACAACCATATAGGAGTTATCATTAGAATAGACACCGAATGCAGTTCTGAGATTCAGCTCATTTCTATACGCAGGTTCTGCATCGGGCGTGATCAAGAACGGAGTCTTGTCAGGATAAGCTTTCTTCACCTTCACGAGTGCATTGTAGAAATCATCAATCGTCTTGATTTCATCAACATTCACACCTGCTGCCTCCAGCGTAGGAATGTGGTAGCAAATCTGGCTGTTGATTTTGGAAGATGTTGCCGTGGTAATTCTGGTCAACGAGTAAACAGAACCGTCAGGATTTGTGACCAACTGACCGAGTGCGGGATACTGATTGTAGATAACATCGTAAAGATTGGGCATCAGATCCATATACTTAGAGAAATCCACCCAATATCCATCCTTACCATCTGCATCGACCTGCGAACGAGAAACTGCACCCATGCTGTTGATAACAAGATCAGGCATAGAAGTGGGGTCGCTCATCCATTGCATATAGCGGTTCGGTGCTGCATCAGCAGAGATTTCTTCGCAAACCATCTTAATTCCAAGATTTTCTTCGACCCACTGGACAAGGTAAGTGGTATCCCACTCCGTCGTACTACCTACCATACCAGCAACATTTATCGTAATGGTCTCATCGCAGATAGGATAGCCAGTCTTGTTGTAGTAGAGGTTCTCATCATCGCTCGAGATTGCGGGGCCATCATTTTTCTGCGTCGTTTTCTGGGGATCTGTTTCGTCGTTGTTTGTCTGTGCGCAAGCAACGAGGCCAAAGACCATGATCGTTGCCAACACTAGGGCGAGTAGCTTTTGGACGTTCTTTTTCATTCGGGATTCCTCCTGTTTAATAATTATTTATCGCAACGTGCGATTAAATACATAGAAATTACGATTATTTACCCCTTAACAGAACCAATCATAACACCTTTTGCAAAATATTTCTGCAAGCGTGGGTAAATTACCATCATTGGAACGGTGGAAATAACAATCACACAATATTTCATACGGTTTGCAACCTCAACGCGTGCCATGAGCGCTTCCATTTCCGCCGCCGAATAACCACCATCCTGCAAGAACTCGTTTGCAAGCTGTGCCTGTGTGAGGATTTCCTTCAAGAATACCTGAAGCGGATAAAGCTCTCTATCTCTCAAATAGACCATTGCATTAAAGTAAGAATTCCAATGACCCACACCATAGTAAAGTGCCAGAACGACCGTGATCGGTGCGGAAAGCGGAAGAATGACCTTCAAAAACAGCTGAAAGTTCGTTGCACCATCTATGAAGCTTGCTTCTGTCAATTCCCATGGAATCGTGTTCTGGAAAAATGTCCTTGCAACAATCAGGTTATACACGGATACCAGTCCAGGAAGTAGCATCACCCAAGGGGTGTTGATCAATCCCATATCATTTAGGTTGATATAAGTTGGAACTAGCCCACCACTAAAGTACATCGTGATCAAGAAAAGGGTTGTAAACAAGCCTTTTCCATAGAGGTCTTTACGCGAAAGCGCATACGCCGCAGGCATCGTTACGCAAAGCTGCATCATCGTTCCTACTACCGTATAGAATATCGTATTGCGATAGCCGATCCAAACCTGCGAATTTTTGAATACTGTTTCATAGCCATCCGTATTAAAGCCTACTGGCAAAAGGAGCATCTTGCCAGATGCGACCGCATCCGGATCTGAAAACGAAGCACTCAACACATAAATAAGCGGATATAGCGTCACCAAAAACATAAGAAATACGAAAACGTAAACGCATATCATAAAGAATCTATCGCCTGCAGTTTCTTTTACTCTCTTGCTCTTTTGTTTTAGCATTTTTCTTTCTCCTTTACCACAGACTTTGCTTTGCCGTTTTCTTTGTGATGGTATTCACCGCAATCAGCAAAATGCAATTAACGATCGAATTAAACACGCTTGCCGCCGTGGAAAAAGAATAGTCAAAACTCTGAAGTCCGACTTTATAAACATATGTAGAAAGAACTTCCGATGCGCTCAGATTCAAGCTTGTCTGAAGCAGTAGAACCTTTTCATATCCTACCGAAAGAACACTACCACACTGCAAAATCAGCTGAATGATGATTGTTGGGAGCAGAACAGGAATATTGATATGCCAAATTCTCTGCATACGGCTTGCGCCATCTAATTCCGCCGCCTCCAAAAGCGACTTATCTACACCTGCCAACGCCGCAAAATAGATAATCGCGCTCCATCCACAATTTTGCCATACACCACTAAGAACATATACCCACGGAAATGCCTCTGTCGAGCCCATGAAAAAATACGGTTCGATTCCAAACCAACCCAAAATAATATTGAGCAAACCGCCATCTGTGCTGCAAAACAGTAGGATCATACCACAGATAACGACCGTAGAAATAAAGTGCGGAGCATAGGAAACTGTTTGAACAAGACTTTTTACTTTCGCATTTTTTACTTCGTTGACCAGAAGCGCAAAAATAATAGGAAAAGGAAAGCCGATCACCAAGGACAGAATGCTCAGCGTTAGAGTATTCTTTAGCGCAACTGGAAACCAGTAGGAGCTAAATAGACGCTCGAAATTCTCCCAACCAATCCATTTGCTACCCGTAATTCCACCCTTGAACGTAAACTTACGGAAAGCGATTTGAATGCCATACATTGGCTTATAACAAAAAACGATCAGATAAATGATTGCGGGCAAGAGCATCGCATATAGTTGCCAATTGTTGAGAATATTTTTTATTGTCTTTTCACGTGGAGACAATATCCGATTCTGTTTGCCAAACAAGGTGGATAACGTACCAACTTTTTCTTTTGGTTTTGTGCTCATGGTATTCCTCCTATTTCCGTATCAGTATTGCTACGTTATAAGTTTTGTAGCACTAAGTTAGCACAGAAATATGCCTTCTGTAAAGTGAGGTAAAATTTCTACGGCATTTTGAAGAAAAGAAATTTTCGCCAAGTCTTTTTTTGCGTGTTTGTTTTTTATCATAGTAAAATATCTTTTTCGCCAAAATCAAGAATAATCTCTAATACAGGGTCAGAAAGATTCACCCCCAAAAATGACATTCCTCTACATATCATACTGCCCTCAATATAATAATCCCTGTCATTTTAACCCGAGTTGACGGCAAGGAAATAGGGGCTTCCTTGATAATAAAAAGTCCTACTGCACGGTGAAGATTTCGCCACCGGTGGTAAAAATTCTGAAACAGCATAAAGCCAAAGCATAGAATGCGCAATGCATCTCAGGCTACACGTCGCATTATTCACACAATACCTCAAAGTTGTTTTACCGCCAGAACGATACATGTAATTCCGTTTGGTAGCACTAGCAAAAGAAACAAGAAAAGTCCTTTGGTGGAAATGCTGGTCATACACCACACCAACGAGCTTGTTTGCTTGTGACTATATGTCGAACCATCATTCACAAGTCGCGCTATCCAAGACTATGAGTTTGGCGAGGTGCGGATCGTACAAACATCAAAGGACAAAATGCTTGCTTGTGATAAGCAAGATCAAATTGGCATAAAACTTCATGCAGCATTACATTCTTGCACCAGGATGAATGAAAACGTGGTGCAAGAACCTGCTGCGTATGGTAAAATAGATATGCACGGCACAAGATCGGCTTTTTTTGCCGCTACGAGCGCGCGCATAAAACTGGTTTTGCTCTCCTGCTGAACCACAAATTGTCCCAGCCGAATGGCATTCAGGACGTATAGCAAAATAGTTGCTTTAAGGAGAGCACGCCGTGACAACTTTTGTAAGGAGCGTTGAGTTATGGAAGTTGTCTATCGGTGTTGTTGTGGGATTGATGTGCACAAGAAAGTCATCGTGGCCTGTTTGGTAAATGGCGGAGAACAGGAACTACGGGAATTCGGCACAACCACCAGCGAAATCAAAACTTTGGCAAATTGGCTCACAGAATCAGGATGTGAGATGGTTGCCATGGAAAGCACAGGTGTATTTTGGAAACCTCTGTACAATCTGTTTGAGTTAATGGAATTGGACGCAATGATCGTCAATGCTGCACACATGAAAGCATTGCCAGGACGCAAGACGGACGTGAAAGATGCAGAATGGATCGCAGATCTGCTTCGGCATGGCCTCCTGACGGCCAGCTATATTCCGAACCGGGAGCAAAGGGAATTGCGAGAGATCACCCGCTACCGCAAAAGCCTGACGGAAGAACGCTGCCGGGAAGTGAACCGTCTGCAAAAAATTCTGGAAGGTGCCAATATCAAGCTGGATTCCGTAGTGAAGGACATCACTGGTAAAAGTGCCCGTAAACTTCTTCAGCGGATCATTGATGATGATATTCCAGACAGTGAAGAAGTCTCGAAACTGGTTCATGGACGGCTGCGTCCTAAACTGGATCAAATCGTTGCTTCCATTGAAGGGATTACGACTCCGTTGCAGAGAAAGCTGTTGGCACAGATCATCGATCATATTGATGACCTGAACCGTCGGATCGGTGAGCTGGATAAGATGGTGAAGGAGTATATGACCGAATATGAGTCCGCAATAGCGGCAATAGACGAAATCCCCGGCATTGCCAGACGCAGTGCGGAAGTGATTCTTGCTGAAATCGGGCTGGATATGAGCAGATTCCCCAGTGCGGCGCACCTTTGTTCCTGGGCTGGCATTTGCCCCGGCAACTACCAGAGTGCAGGAAAGCGAAAGCATGGCAGGACAAGGAAAGGAAATGCGGCACTCAAAACGATTCTAACGCAATGCGCAAAGTCCGCAAAAACCGTAAAGAGTTCGTATTTCTCGGCACAGTACCAGCGAATTTCTGCCAGACGTGGCAAAAACCGAGCCACGCTTGCGGTTGCCCATTCCATGCTGATCGCCATATACCACATTCTGAAAAACAAGACGGCTTTCCATGACCTCGGTTCCGACTACTACGATTCCTTTAATCGTGACAGAAAGATAAACAA
>CAZRVL010000021.1:10854-29958 GCA_964603455.1 uncultured Lachnospiraceae bacterium | reverse complement strand
CTGATTTGTAATCAGCAGGTTGATGGTTCGACTCCGTTCACCAGCTCCATATGGGAGCGTTCCCGAGTGGCCAAAGGGGACAGACTGTAAATCTGCTGCTTATTAGCTTCGGTGGTCCGAATCCACCCGCTCCCACCAAAGAGTCTTGAGTTTCAAGGCTCTTTATTTTTACATAAAAGGAAAATTAAATCATGAAAATTATCTTCTTGGGCACAGGTGCAGCCGACTGGGATTTTTCACAAAAGGATACATCCTCCGAATTCCGTCGTTTCTCTTCCGCACTTGTAAACGAGGATCTCTTGATTGATCCCGGTCCTCACGTTTTCGATGCGTTCGAAGCCTTCAATAAAGACCCGAAAAAAATAAAATATGTGATCATAACGCATCGCCACAGCGACCACTTCAATGCTCAGGCTCTCGAAAAGCTCGAAAGTCTCGGAGCAAAGCTTTTCGAATTTGCTGTCGGTGAAGAAAAAGTTATCGGTAGTTATTCAATATCGGCATACAGCGCAAATCATTCGACCAGCAATGACCCTCTCCACTATATCATCTCAGACGGCATTAAAACGCTCTTCTATGGTCTTGATGGCGCATGGCTGATGTATGATGAGGTACAGGGCATAATTTCAAAAAAGCCAGATCTCGCAGTTCTCGATGCAACTATCGGATTTATTGATGGCGACTACCGTATCTTCGAACACAATAACTTGAACATGGTGCTCGAAATGAAGAAAACGCTCGACAAATACGTCAAAAAATTCTGCATAAGCCATATGGCACGCACGCTCCATACCGACAACAAAACACTTTCGGAGAAAATGTCCGAATATGATGTTCTGACCGCTTTCGATGGTATGGAGATCGAGATATAAGCTCGTATCAAAAGCCAAAATTCCGTGCTTGGTTTCATTTTCAAGCAGCTTTGATCGATGAAGCGATCTTAGTAAAGCCCGACAAGGTAGATTTTCTACAATAATAAAAGGAACGGTCTCCCGTTCCTTTTTCTTTGAAATTATTTTGAACAGTAGACCATTCCGCGCTTTGCATCGACAGTTACAGTCGTACCAGATTTCAATATCCTTGTAGCACCGAGCGCACCGACTATTACAGGTATGCCGAGTGCCTGTCCGACTATAGCCGCGTGCGAATCCGCACCGTCTATCTCGCAAATTATTCCGCCCGCATGACGAAGCAAATCGATTATCTGATTCGAGGTCGCCGGAATTACCAGAATATCACCGGGCTTGAAGGTCTGACGTGCTTCATCCTCATCTCGGCAGACACAAAGTGTTCCGCATACCGGCTCACAATCGCCAGAGGATATTCCTGTTCCGGATGTAAGAGCATCACCGACTATCTGCACCTTCAATATGTTCGTAGTTCCCGAAACACCGAGCGGTATTCCGGCAGTTATTACAGCAAGATCGCCGTATTCGACATAATTGTTCTTTGCCGCGACCTCTATCGCATGCTCGAAAAGCGCATCGGATGTTGTCTGCACCTCTATGCGCATAGGTGTTACGCCCCAGCTGAGCGACAGCTGACGGCAGACCTTTTCGTCCGGAGAACATCCTATTATCGGAGTTACAGGTCTGAAACGGCTCATCATGCGCGCTGTAAGTCCGGATTTCGTCACCGAGATTATCGCATTCGCGCCAAGGTCATGCGCAGTCGTGCAAGCGGCATGAGATATTGCCGTCGTAACATTCGAGAATCCCGAAAGCTGATTTTGTCTGAATCTTTCAATATAATTAATATCGCGCTCGGTTCTCGTGGCTATGCGATCCATAGTTCTGACACTTTCTACCGGATATTCTCCGGCTGCGGTCTCACCGGAAAGCATTATCGCGGATGTGCCGTCATATATCGCGTTTGCAACGTCGGTTATTTCGGCTCTGGTAGGACGCGGATGATGTGTCATAGATTCGAGCATTTGTGTAGCCGTGATCGCCGGCTTTCCGGCATTGTATGCCTTTGAGATGAGCTTCTTCTGGATTATCGGTATCTCCTCCATCGGTATCTCAACACCCATATCGCCTCTAGCTACCATTATAGCGTCCGACACCTTGATTATCTCATCAATATTTTCGACTCCGGCAGCGTTTTCGATCTTTGCGATTATGCGTATATCAGAGCCGCCGTTTCGGTCGAGCAGTTCACGGATAGATTCAATATCCGCAGCACACTGTGTGAAGGATGCCGCAATAAAATCGAAATCCTGCTCTATTCCGAACAGAATATCCGACTTATCGCGTTCGGAGAGAAAAGGTATCGACAGCTTTACGCCGGGTACATTAACACCCTTGCGGCTCGATATAGTTCCTCCACTGAGCACACGGCAAACTATTCCCTTCTCGCTGACCTCGCCGACCTTAAGTTCAACAAGTCCGTCATCTATGAGTATCCTTCCGCCAGCCGAAATATCGCGCCACAGATTTTTATAAGTCACACTGGCATGAGTAATATCACCGACAGAATCATCGAACGTCAAAGAAAATTCCTGATCCTTTACAAGTGTCACAGGTGAATTAAAAACACCGAGACGGATCTCAGGACCTTTTGTATCGAGAAGCAATGCGATCGGAGCAGACATTTCTTCGCGAACAGATTTTATTCTATCGGCTGTTTTCTTATGCCCTTCATGATCTCCGTGAGAAAAGTTCAGGCGAGCGACATTCATCCCCGCGCCTATCATTTCACGAAGTGTTTCCGGACTGTCCGATGCCGGGCCGATAGTGCAGATTATCTTTGTTTTTCTGGTTTCAAGCACCTTTTTTACCTCCAAAATAATTATTCGGGCATTTTTCAAACCCTAACCCGATTATATTATACCACATTTTTGAGATTTGTCAAGCATAGTTATTTTTTTATCAAAGAAAATTGCAAATTTATCATTTTGGTAAGCAATAGTTTGTAAATAATATTTGTAAAAAATCCTTGACTTTTTTCTGAAAAAGATATATAATATATAGACTGGTGTATTATGCCATATTACTGCCTATGAGGTGAACATGAAAAATTCCGCTTTTAAAATGGATATGTGCTCCGGAGCGATATTGCCGAAGCTCCTTGCATTTGCGCTGCCAATGATGGCAACAAATATCCTTCAGCTCCTTTTTGCAGCAGCCGACAGCATAGTTGTCGGACGCTTTGCAGGTGAAGCCGAGCTTGCCGCAGTCGGCGCGGTGGTTCCGCTGATAAATTTGCTGACAAATCTGTTTTTGGGACTTTCTGTGGGAGCAAACGTCACAGCGGCAAGATGTTGCGGCTCGGACGATGAAGATGGGCTCTCGCAAACGCTGCATACTTCTGTTCTGCTCGGCGTTATAGTTGGGCTTTTTCTGACAGGCTTCGGTCTCATCATGACAGGAAAAATGCTTGTGCTCATGAAAACTCCGAGCGATGTATTTTCCCATGCCGAGACCTATTTAAAGATATATTTTTTCGGAATGATACCGATGACCGTGTATAATTTCGGAAGTGCGGTTTTGCGTGCAGTCGGTGACACAAAGCGTCCGCTGATCTTCCTGACCATTTCCGGAATACTCAACGTGCTTCTGAATCTGCTGTTTGTCATAGTCTTCAAATGGGGAGTTGCCGGAGTTGCGATCTCAACGATACTGACTCAGACTCTTTCGGCTGTCCTTTTGCTGGTCTGTCTTTCGAGAGAATACGGCGGACTCAAATTTTCCGTAAAAAAGCTTGCGCTCACACGTGACAAAGTGAACAGTATAATCCGCGTCGGTCTTCCGGCAGGTCTGCAATCTTCGATGTATTCGGTCTCGAACGTTGTCATACAGTCCTCGATAAACAGCTTTGGAAAGACTATAATCGCCGCAAATACCGCCGCTGTCAATTTTGAGGACATGATATATTTCACAATGAACGCAGTTATGCAGTCGGTGACATCCTTCACCGGACAAAACATGGGCAAAGGTGATTTGAAGCGTGTTAAGCGTGTACAGCTCATTGGACAAGCAGTCGTAGTCTCGACCGGAGCAGCACTTATCACTCTCTTTGAATTTACTGCACCGCATCTGATCGGGATATATACCGACAGTAGCCATGTAATAACATATGGTGTCGAGCGACTTCGGATAATCCTTCCGTTCTACTTCTTGTGCGGTGCGATGGAGGTATTTATCGGCGGAATGCAGGGAATGGGGCATTCACTTCTTCCGGCTGTCGTCTCACTCGTCGGAATATGCGCACTCAGAGTCGGATTTTTAACATTTCTGTTCCCACTCGAAACCTTCCACAAGGTGACGTATGTCTATACCCTCTACCCGATAACATGGATCATTACCACCGCCGCCGAAGGCATATGCTTTGTTATTACTTATCGTAAAATTTTAAAAAATATGCAAAAGGAGATACTATGACCGCTTCAAAAACTCAGAAAAAATATGAAATGGATATGTGTTCGGGTGCGATACTCCCGAAAATGCTAAAATTCACACTGCCGCTCATGGCAGCAAGCATACTTCAACTCCTGTTCAATGCCGCCGATATAATAGTCGTAGGAAAATTCTGCGGAGACAATTCAATGTCGGCAGTCGGATCGAATGGCGCGCTAATAAATCTGCTGACTAACTTTTTTATAGGTCTGTCGGGCGGTGTAAACGTGCTTGCGGCACGCTTTTACGGTTCAAAAAGCGATGATGAGTTGTCTAAAACAGTACATACATCAATGTTGATGAGCATAATCGGCGGCATCGGACTGACCTTTATAGGGCTTTTCGGAGCAGTCGGAATGCTTGAGCTTATGTCAACCCCCGATGAGATAATCGGACTTGCAACGATATATCTTCGCATATATTTCATCGGAATGCCGGCTGTGACTATATATAACTTCGGAAGCGCGATACTGCGTTCTATCGGTGACACGAAACGTCCGCTGTATTATCTGGCGATCTCAGGCGTGCTGAATGTCGTGCTCAATCTGATATTTGTCATCGTCTTCAATATGGACGTTGCAGGCGTTGCATTGGCAACGATAATATCACAGGCACTTTCGGCATATCTCGTAGTTCGCTGCCTCATAAATGAATCCGGAGCGATAAAACTGGAACTCAAAAAGCTTAAGATCGACAAGGTAAAGCTTATTCAGATCATCCGCATAGGTCTTCCGTCAGGACTTCAGGGAACGCTTTTCTCACTCTCAAATGTCGTTATCCAGTCCTCGATAAATCTTTTCGGAGAGGTCGTAGTCGCAGGAAACTCCGCAGCATCGAACCTCGAAGGCTTTGTATACGTTGCCATGAACTCGTTCGCACAGGCGGTCGTGTCCTTCACAAGCCAGAATTTCGGACAGCATCAGTTCAAGCGTATTTGGAAGATACAACTCATCGGACAGGCGTGCGCCGCAATAACAGGTCTTGTCCTCGGAAATGCTCTTGCACTGCTCGGAAATTCGCTGCTCTGGATATATTCCGACACTCAGGCGGTCGTAAATGCCGGTATCGTTCGATTTGAATACTGCGCCAAGCCGTATTTTCTGTGCGGAATGATGGACTGTGCGGCACTCGGAATGCGCGGTATCGGATATTCGATACTTCCGATGGTCGTTTCACTTGTAGGAGCGTGCGTGCTTCGTCTCATCTGGCTCTCGACCGTATTTCAGATGCCGCAATTCCATGTCATAGAAACAGTATATATCTCTTATCCGATAACCTGGACCATCACCGCACTCGTTCATTCTATCTGCTTCATCGTTGCAATGAGACGTTTTAAAAAGCGTTTCCCGACCGATGGCATAGAAATGTAAAAAAATCACCTGAAGGTTTTACAAGCCCTTCAGGTGATTTTTATTCTGTCGAATAATTAATTTCTGCTTATGACTTCCGACTCCAACCTTGTCAAGGGTGAGCGGCGCATTTTTTATCCAAATCCATTCCCGGAGCAGATACAATCTATTTCGAGACTTGCATACCGCCTACAGGGAGTTATCGGCACTGATCGAATTTTCAGTCTTCATAAAAAGTCATATATCCTTTATTTACCAGACTTTTGGCGAAATTTCTGAACGCCGAATCGGCTTTATCGGTCGATACGGAATAATCTTCCGCAGCACGCGATATTATCTCATCAATCGAGATATTTTTTTCCAAAAGTTTCCAAAAATATAATCCCGGGCGCGTGATGCCTTCAATGTACGGCACTTTTCCGCGTGCCTCACCCGAAGCAATGAGGAAATGCTCGTCACATATTGTAGCCGCCACAACTCCCGGGCAAAGCTTATAAGTCATTCGAATCCTCCATCAATTTATCATGGCAAAGTGTAGCAGATGCTCTGTCACCCTTGTTTTCAAGGCACCACATCGGAACTTTGTTAAAAAGTTTTTCTTCAAATTCGCACACTTTGTACACATCTTCGGCGTTTTCGCGTCCGAACAGGAACTGCACAAAAATTGAACCGACCGCCTGATTTGAAGCTACTCGGTATATCTTGTTTTCACTGCTCTGCTTTAACAAAACTATTCCACCAAGCTCGGCAGAACAAAGCTTTCCCATTCTCTCTTTTCCGGTCCACGGTGAAGGATGTACAAAAATGTGATCACCTTCGAATTTCAGTATGGGCTTGTCACCGTTGATTATTCTTATATCGTTTTTGTAGAGCATTTTCCAGAGCACATACTGAGTGGTCTTGCCTGTTCCGCTCGGCGCAGTAAATATCCATGCTTTTTCGCGCCACACAAATGCCGCACCGTGAAATATTACAGCTCCATGCAGCAAAAGCGCATCGCATACCTTAGTGGAAAGTTCCATGTATTCTATATATTCATCTGTCGATTCGGGAGCATAATTATCGCGTGCGGCAGCGATCTCGTCAGACGAAACGGATACCGAAGCGACTGGAGCGTTTTCGCACTCAAAGAGCTTGAACAGCGGAAGGTATCCGGAATATGCAGCGTTTATTTCTATCGGAATATTAGCAAGAGAAATCGTAATCTTCATATTTTTAAAAATTACGGAGGAATGAAAACATTCCTCCGCTAAAGCTTCAAAGACCTAAAATATTGTCGTTCGAGTCGATGATGACTTTTTCGTCATCAGGAAGAAGAAAGATCGTCGGTCCTACCATAGGTATACTTTGAACAGCTATATCCTCAGACTTTTGAACACCTATATTACCATTACCGTATGTCGAAGCATCATACAGAGAAGCTTGAGAAATATCATCTCTATCTAACATAATATAACACCCCTCTCAGCCTTTAAGACCGTTCTTGTTGTAGATAAGTGTACGAGTCATACCATAAACGGTCGTGCCATCCGGAGTTACCCAGTATGGCATAATTGCAATCTCGTCACCATTTGAAGCGTTAGACAGGGAGTATTCGCCAACGATCAGAGAAGCATTGCTGTCAACATCGAACAGATTCTTTGCACTATAGAAACCATAACGATTGCCCTTGTTTTCGGAAGCTATCTTGTTTCCGTTTACAATGAATCCCGATTCAGAAATCGAGCTGTCTATAGCCGAGATAATCGTAATGCTACGGATTTTGAATAATCCTTTTTCCGTATACTTGACCTGCAAATATTTATCGCTGACATACTTGGAATATACAGTCATATCTTCGCGAATATCGCTGAAATCAGCTGCGACTGTACAATCCTCGTCTACATACCAACCTGCGAAAAGCTGGTCTTCCGCCCCCCTAAATTTGACCTTTCCTGTTAGGTCATCTCCGACCTCGGCAGATATTTCATATACCGTGCCGTTGTCGTTCAATGTGATCGTGAGCTCATCTGCCACAGGCGGTGTAACAGGTTCTTCAGGCTCAACCGGTTCAATAGGAAGTTCTTCAACATCGTCTATTGCTTCATCATAAGAATATGACAAGCTCAACATGACCGGCTCAACCGATAAAGCATCTACAGTAACGCATATAGACGCATCCGTCACATCATTAACAATTATACCATTCACACTCGGAGATGATTCAGGATATGTGCATTCTCTCTTAACAGCTCCGGTAACTTTTATGCCATCAAGGGTTATCCAATAAGGTTTAAATTTAAACGATTCTTCTTTAAATGTACCAAATTCATCATTCGTTAAACGATAGATTCCGATATATCCATCATCTCTGTCATTCGGAACAGTTTCGCCCGCTGAAACACTGATCGCACCATTCTTAACATATATCTGCTTGAAAGGCTCGCTGTCTTTAGTTACGTCAATGTACTCATAAAGTGAGTCTTCTGCACTTAAACGATCTCCTACAGGCAGTGCTGCTTCTACACAGAAACCAACTTCCATATAAAGTTCACGATCAATCGGAGTCATAAGATACAAGCGACGTATTTCTTTTCCGGCTTCGCAATGACCTATAACAGCAGTAGTCTTAGGTATGAGATACTTGTCATCAACCTCCCAAATATAATACATTCCATATTTTTCGGGGCTGAAGCTTATCGCACTTTCGCCATCAGCAAACGCTTGAACATCATCTTCACCACAAGCTAAAGCATCGAACGCGCCACCATAGAGATAACCATCCGTAACTTTATCGGTAAGTGAACCCTTACCGTCAACTATTCTATACTGATCACTTCCAACGTTTTCGCCGGACTGGACGTGTACGACAGTATAGCACGGGAACTCGTATTTAGGTACTGCGAATTTAAGAACCAACTCATCATTCAAATAGATACCGGATTCTGCGCCATTCGTAGGTACTACACCCATACCGGTTCCGTTGTCCTCTATCGGAATCTGAAGAACTAACTTTTTACCGCCGGCTCTGCCATTATGCGAACCGACCCAGTTAGTCGAATAGTCAAAGCCTGTGACTGTGACCGTTTTTCCTGACATATTAAGAGTAATACCTGAATCGGACTCCAACTCGCCCCATGCGGTCGGCTTTCCATCACTATCTATTGCAGTACACGTTCTCGTGTACACCTTGATGTCACCGGTTTTGTCAGCAGGAATATCGAAATATTCAGAAACGATGTCCTTAAGAACTGTCTCGGAGCTAAGTGTTTTGTCGGTTGCTCCACCGATCTCATCACTTATGGTCGTGAAAATATCGTTTAAGCTTGATTCATCAGTTGCAACACGATAATAATTTGTTCCGGACTGAGTACCCGGATTTGTCATACTACGTGCATCCTTATAATTCGAAGAAACGTAGTTAAGATACTTGTAAAGATTGTCACCGGAACTCGGAGGATTAAAGAAATATCCTATAGTGTAAACCGATGCTCCCAATTCCTTTATCGTCTTGCTCGCTGTAATAGTTTCGTTTGCAACATACTCAGATGTGCCTTTTTTGTCATTTTCCGAAGTTACAGAGCTTTCCGCAGTCCATTTAGAGCTTATTCCGGGAATACCATCTGTAAACATAATAACGATTTTTTTATTTTTAGATTCGGTATTTCCTTGGAGTAAAGATACTGCGTGCTGCATACCATAATCAGCATGGGTCTGACCATACGGAGTCAATTTATTAACTTCGCTCTTTATCGAATTTATACCTGTTTCGTTGGCAACAGTAAATTCGCATACGATCTGAGAATAGTTCTTAGGACTTGATGAATTCGGTTCAATCAAATCATTGCCGACATCATTTTTTTTATCACTTGCAAATTTTACAAGTGCAATTTTACTTTCGGGAGAACGTTCTCCGACCTCTGTTATAAAAGAATTAACAGCTTGCTGTAATTTATATAGTCTTGTTCCGGTACTTTTAGCCTTATAAAACTGTGTTCCACTACTCCAAAATGCGCTACTGCTTTTTGGAGTAATGGTGTTTCCATCCTCATCCTGCCATTTACCGCCCCAATATAAGGCTTCGGCAAACGAACCGTCACTTTTTTTATAAAAATGACCCATTCCATAATTTTCAGTACTAATTTCATCACCATATACTTCTTCGGCATCACTCTCAGACATAGGAATACGCATCGATCCCGAAACGTCCAGAACCAATACGATGTCAAGCGGTTCTGTACTCATAACCGTTACCGAACTACCCGTAGCATACGCTTCAAGTGTCAAAAGACCTGTTTCTGGGTCATAATATTTAGAGAGCTCAAGACCGCCGCTAGCTGTCCGTCCTCCACTTCTGCCATCCACAGCTTCAGCCGCATTAACGCCAACTACCATAGACAACGTCATGAGCACTACCAACAGCAATGATAATGCCCGCTTAGTTTTTAACATTTTTGTTCCTCCTAAATTTTATATATGTCAGACCGATTCTCACGTGAAATAATCTAAAGGTTGCTTGGCATTAAAGAAATTGCCTCCCCCCTTTGGACTGAACGATATTCGACTATTCACGCAAAGAGCCAAAGCCGACTCATAAAAATTGATCTCTGCCGATGCACAGCTTTTCGCAGAGTTTTTCCTTCTGCGAATCCCACCATTGCATTCTTCGGCTAAATTAATTTTACCACAAATACGCTTTTTTTGCAATAGGTCTGGAGAATTTATTTTATAATTTACATACAGTTAATCTACATACCAATTTTATTTCACATTTAAATTCTATCATCCGATATGCGGGATGCGCTGAGCAGTCAGGACGGCAGTCGCAAAAAAAAAAATAATTATTGGTGAAATTATATGTCAAAAGGTGAGAATATTTTTAAACACAAGGACGGTCGCTGTCGTCAGAATTTCAGTCAGAGGTAGAAAATACCACACGCCAATTTATACTTTTTGCAGAAGGAAGAACTCTGCGATTTTTTATTTTCGATTCAAACAAAAATGTCTCCGGAAAATAAGCTTCCGGAGATATTTTTTATCTTCCTCTACAGCCGCAGCCGTTGTCGTTTTGCGCCGACTGCGACATTGATGCTACCGTTGAGCCGGAATTTCCGAAGCTCGTGCAGCCGCATCCGAAGCCGGAATCGCTGCGTATGCGTCCCGGCGAGAACTCATCTATCGGGAATGCCATACGGTTGAAAGCGTCACATGGAGTGTCATCATCATTGTGCGAACACTCTTTATCCGGCACGCTGAATTCGACCGCATTCACCAGATACTGTTCAGGTCGCTCAAGACGGATCACCGAGAAAAATCCAAGCGATACCGCAAGCTCTCTCTGCGCGCTTTCGACCGGATTTCCGCCGATAGCCGAACGCACCGATTCGGGTATATCCTCACAGCAACAGCACTGCGAACAATTGTTTGTAGTCGGGTCGATGACCTTCGCGCCGAGTATCACCGGGTCTACTGTCTCGACCACAGCCACAGGCAGATTTGTCGTCATCTCGCCCTGACAAGGCGCAGAACAGAAGCTGTCGCTGACCGCGTTCGAACGGAAGACGCGAACCTCGCCCTCACCACCGTACAGCACCGATTCCTTTTCGGTCACAGCAAGACCCGCGAATGTCTGTGCCCTGCCCGGGCAAACACAGGCTTCGCATTCGAGCCGCACATAGCAACGCACAGTCACTCTGTAAAATCCACGCGACAACTGTACAGGATCGACACTTATTGCCGCCGAGCATATTTCGGCTGTCTTTACACGCACCTGGCTCGTGTGCTCGATCAGGCTCTGACCAAGCTCGTCAAGGAAAACACGTGTATCTTCGAAGCAGTCGCGATCTCTACAGCTGTCAAAAACTTGATATGTATCTATGAGAACATTTCCGACTCCGGAAGCGAAATTCCCGACAGGCGCACTTTGAGCCGTGCCGGACGTATTGCGGCATCCGGTTCTGTTTAATTCTGACATGACAGTACCATGCCTTTCATATGATTTCCAGCCTTTTTGGCTGTACTGTATCATATGCAGTCAAGCGTACATTTGATACTGAGCATTTTCCTTCATTATTATATATACACATATATGGCAAAATACCATTCCGCAAAAAAGCGCGGAATGGTATCTCATATAAATTATTTTGCGATAGCCTTGTGGAATATCTTCTTGCCCTTCTTTATCTTGACACCCGAAATGAGCTTTTCCTTAGAAATAACAAGATCAAAGCCTTCGACCTTCTCGCCGTCAACAGACACACCACCCTGCTGGATGAGACGCTTTATCTCGCCCTTGCTCGAACCAAGTCCGCACGCGATCATGATGTCTACGATATTCATTCCGTCCTCGGGAACATCTATCTCGGTGGTAGGCATATTCGAATCGTCTCCGCCGCCTGCGAACAGAGCCTTAGAAGCTTCTACTGCCTTCTTCGCCTCTTCTTCACCGTGAACAAGTGCAGTAAGCTCGTATGCAAGGCGTTCCTTCTTTTCGTTTATGCGTGTTGCATCCCAGTTTTCCATTTCATTGATCTCTTCAAGCGGAATAAAGGTAAGCATCTTTATGCACTTCATGACATCTGCGTCATCTACATTTCTCCAGTACTGGAAAAATTCGAACGGAGAAGTCTTGTTCGGATCGAGCCAAACTGCATTTCCTGCGGTCTTGCCCATCTTTTTGCCCTGAGAGTCGGTCAGCAGAGTGATAGTCATGGCATGTGCATCCTTGCCGAGCTTACGTCTGATCAGCTCTGTTCCGCCGAGCATATTCGACCACTGGTCGTCACCGCCGAATTGCATATTGCAACCGTATGTTTTATATAAATGATAGAAATCGTAGGACTGCATTATCATATAGTTGAATTCGAGGAAGGAGAGTCCCTTTTCCATTCTCTGTTTGTAGCACTCGGCACGAAGCATATTGTTGACCGAGAAGCACGCTCCGACCTCGCGGAGAAGCTCAACATAATTGAGATTCAAAAGCCAATCTGCATTGTTTATCATCTGCGCCTTGCCTTCGCCAAACTCGATAAATCTCTCCATCTGCCGTTTGAAGCATTCCGCATTGTGCTCAATGTCTTCGCGTGTGAGCATCTTTCTCATGTCTGTGCGTCCGGACGGGTCGCCGATCATCGTAGTTCCACCGCCTATGAGCGCGATCGGCTTGTTTCCTGCCATCTGGAGACGCTTCATGAGCGTCAATGCCATAAAATGTCCGGCAGTAAGGCTGTCTGCCGTACAGTCAAATCCGATGTAAAAGGTAGCTTTTCCGCTGTTTACCATTTCACGTATTTCAGGTTCGTTCGTTACCTGCGCGATAAGACCACGCGCTTTGAGTTCTTCATAGATCTGCATTTTTGTTCTCCTAAAAAATAAAAATAGCCTCCGACCCATTTAAGGTCGGAGACGAATATATCGTGTTACCACTCCGATTTTGAAGACTCCTCACAAAGCCTTCCTTAGGCAGAGACTGACATCTCCGCACGCTTTAACGGGCGCACCCGTCTTTTCCTACACAGTTTTCCTTCAGAAAAGCGGCTCGGGAGGGTATTCAGTCAATGCTTCGACCGCGCATTCGCACCGACCATGCGCTCTCTGAAGGTCTTCACAAGCCTACTTGACTCCTTCAATGCCTAATTGCGTATTTAGTATACCATACTATACTCAAAAAGTCAACACATTTTTTAAAAATTTTAAAAATATTTATATTTCGGACGCATTTTCATTACAAAGAATAATGTAACTAATACAGCAAATGCTTCCGCCGCAACTACAGACCACCAAACACCTTCAAGCGCCCAGATCATAGGCATTACAAGCACCATAGATACCTGGAAAAGCAGCGTTCTCAAAAATGAGATAAGAGCCGAAACGAGTCCGTTGCTGAGTGCGGTGAACATCGACGAGCCGAATATGCTGAAGCCGCAGATAAAAAATGAGACCGCATATATCCTGAATCCGTGTACAGTCATCGCGAGAAGTGCTTCATCGTAGCTTACAAAAATACAAGCCAGCGGCTTAGAGAGCAATATCGCCAATACAGTCAAAATTATGCCGCTTCCGAGAATGAGTTTCATACTTTTCTTGAAGATATTTTGCAGCTCGGACGTGTTATCCGCGCCGTAATTGAAGCCGATTATCGGCGCAGAGCCTATAGAATATCCGACAAATATCGCTATAAATATGAAGTTTACATACATTATCACTCCATACGCCGCAACTCCGTCCTCACCGGCATATTTCAAAAGCTGCATATTGTAAAGCATATTTACTATAGACATCGAAATATTGCTCATAAGCTCTGATGAACCATTAGTACAGGTGTAAAACAGGACTTTCCAGTCGATCTTAGCCTTTGTCAGTCTCAAAAGGCTCGAATTGGGTCTCATAAAATATATGAGCGGTATAACTCCGCCAACTACCTGGCTCAATGCAGTCGCAAGTGCCGCGCCTTCAACTCCGAGCTTGAACACCGCAACGAGAAGATAGTCGCCTATCATATTCGTAACTCCGGCGGCTACCGTTACATAAAGTCCGAGCTTCGGCTTTTCTGCAGTGACTAAAAAGCTCTGAAAAACATTCTGGAGCATGAATGCAGTCAACGCAAGCATGATTATTCTACCGTATTTTACACAGTAGTCGATAACTTCGCCTTCAGCACCGAGTGCAATTGAGATCGGTCTTAAAAACGCAACTCCGATAACAGTCAAAATTATGCCTATTACGATAGTCACATATATGAGCATCGAAAATACTTTGTTTGCCCTCTCATTATCGCCCATTCCGAGATTTCGCGCAATGATCGCGCTTCCTCCCGTACCTATCATGAAACCGATTCCGCCGAATATCATCAAAAACGGCATTATCAGGTTCACAGCCGCAAAAGGAGTTTTTCCTACAACGTTCGATACGAAAAATCCATCTACCACACCGTATATCGATGTGAATATCATCATTATTATAGATGGTATGACAAACCGCATAAGTCTGCCATAAGTGAAATGATCCGACAGCTGTATCGGATTTCTTCTTGCTTTAGTCATTATACACCTCAACAGATATTGTTTAAATATTTATCTCAACCGAAGCAAAGAGCTTTCGGACATTTTCCGAAAAGATCGCCTGCTTTTCGTAGGTCGTGAGCATCGGATCGAGCAAAACACCGCCGACATACATAGCCGGATTGCAGGTCGGATAATCCGATCCGAAAATTATCCTGTCTATCCCAAGCTCATCTATTGCATGACGCAGCATTCCGTGTCTGAATATTCCATATCCGGAAAGATCAAGATAGCAGTTCTTGCTAAGCTTCATCCGCCTCATATGACGGACAAATTCATTGTACTCACCCGGATGTGCGAATACAAATTTCGTGTCCGGATGACGCTCTACCATCCTGTCCATCTCATCCTCGCCCATAGAATGCAGGCTGACTATCATATTCTTTTCGGTTATATAGTCGAGCAGCTTAGAAAAGCCATCGCAGGAATAGTCGTTCCAGCCCTCCATATACGGCACGAGCTCTCCGATCAGCCGAACTCCTCGTGCATAGTACTTGTCTATCTCAGATATAGACTCATCGATAAAATTCGGATGGACCATTATTCCGGGAACATAAAAGCCATCGAGCCTTTCGGATATTTCAAATGCCGCACGGTTCGATTCGAGCATGGCTTCAAGACCTGTGCGACCATTCTGTCCTGCTCTAACGATAGCCGAACCGCACATTTTCGAAATACCGACGGTCTTCATATCGCGTATCATATTTTCGCTCGACATATCGCAATGCTCCGAATGAGAGCAGATATTCTCCGCTCCGTATCCAAACGGATGCGTGTGAAAATCGATTATTTCAAAATCTACCATAATTAATATCCCTTTCGCTCCGATAAGAGCTTTATATAAAACGTTTTTTACAGTATAAGCTCACATTTCTTCGGCTTGCTTTATGTACAGATGACCGAAATCAGTGATATATTTCTTACGTGCATCAAGATCGTCTCCGAGCAGCGTGTCGAATATTCGCGCTGTCTCTTCGGCATCGGTTGCCGTCACCTGAATGAGCCGTCTTGTCTCAGGGTTCATAGTTGTCTCCCACATCATTCCGGGTTCATTCTCACCGAGTCCCTTCGAACGCTGCAAGGTATATTTCGCATTTCCGAGCTTTTTTATTATATCCTGCTTTTCCTGCTCATTGAACGCAAAATATGTCTTGTCCTTCGAGGTTATTTCAAACAGCGGAGATTCGGCAATGTATATCTTTCCTTCCTTTATAAGAGTGGGAAGCAGTCTGTAGAACATCGTCAATATTAGTGTTCTTATCTGATAACCGTCCTCATCGGCATCAGTACAGATTATTATCTTCGACCATCTCAAAGCATCAAGGTCGAATTTGACCATATCGCTCTTGGTCTTGCTCTTCGTTTTTATCTCAACACCGCAGCCAATGACCTTCAAAAGATTCATTATGACTTCACTCTTGAATATCTTGTCGTAGCCCGATTTAAGGCAGTTCAGAGTTTTTCCGCGGACAGCGAATATCGCCTGAAATTCTGCCGCACGACCGAGCTTACAGGAAGTCAGCGCAGAATCTCCCTCAACTATATACACTTCGCGGCGAGTCACGTCTTTAGTCCTGCAATTGACGAATTTTTCGATCCGATTTGTCATATCTATGCTGCCCGAAAGCTGTTTTTTCAGATTCAAGCGCGTTGATTCGGCAGTTTCACGCGAACGCTTGTTCACGAGAACCTGTGCCGCTATCTTCTCGGCTTCTTTGGGATTCTCGATAAAATAAATTTCAAGCTGTTCGCGCAAAAAAGCATTCATAGCATCGGCTATAAATGTATTGTTTATCGCTTTTTTCGTCTGATTCTCATACGAAGTCTGGGTCGAGAAGGAGTTTGTCACAAGCACGAGACAATCCTCTATATCGTTCCAGCTTATTTTCGACTCATTTTTGTTGTATTTGCCCTTTGCCTTAAGATAATGATCTATGCTGTATACGAACGACAGACGCACTGCTTTGTCGGGTGAGCCGCCGTGCTCGAGAAAGCTTGAATTATGATAATATTCTATTCTGCTGACCGTATTCGAAAAGCAGAAGGCAATATCTGCCTTGAGCCTGTAGTCATCCTTGTCATCGCGGTCGCGTCCGGAGGTCTCAAGATGCCACGAAACCGGAGCGGTGAGCGACTGATCTCCCGTAATCTCGCCGACATAATCGATTATTCCGTTTTCATAATAATATTCGGAATGTTCAAATTCACCGTCAGGATTCTGGAAATCGAGTGTAAACCTGATCTTTGGATTTACGACCGACTGTTTTTTTAATGTATCTTCAAAAAACTCACGCGGAATATTAATATCTGTGAAAACTTCAAGGTCGGGAAGCCATCTGACTACCGTTCCCGTGCGCTTGTGCGAACGCGAGAGCTGCGTGACCTCCAGCTCCGATACCGCAAATCCCTTTTCGAAATTTATCCTGCTCACACTATCACCGCTGTATGATGCTACCTCCATGTAAGCCGAGCTGTACTGAGTCGCACACGCACCGAGACCATTGATTCCGAGAGAAAATTCATACGCTGAATTTATCGAATTGTTATTATACTTTCCGCCCGCATACATCTCGCAATATATGAGCTCCCAGTTGAATTTCTGTTCCTTTTCGTTCCAGCCGAGCGGAACTCCGCGCCCGTGGTCATCTACCTCTATTGAATGATCATTATAGGCTTTGATAGCGATCACAGAGCCGAACCCCTCCTTCGCCTCATCGACCGCATTGGAGAGTATCTCAAAAAAAGAATGCTCGCAGCCTTCAAGACCATCCGAGCCGAATATGACTGCCGGGCGTTTTCTCACCCGGTCGGGACCCTTCAGAACGACTATGCTCTGATCGCCGTAATTATTTTCCTTCTTTGCTGGCATATCTATACTTCCTTACATATATATTCTCATTTTACATTATACCACAATTTTTTGAATTTGTAAAGGGATTTTCAAAAATTGCCTTGAAATTTGCTCTGTTATCTGATATAATATAAGTATCTACGCTATTTATAAACGAACGGATATATAATATATGGTAAAATTTATTTTCGGACGCGCAGGAAGCGGCAAATCCTCGCGCATATATGATCTTGCCGCACAAAGTCTAATATCAAAAAGATCCACTATACTGATAGTCCCCGAACAGCAGGCAGTAAACGCCGAATCAAAAATGGCAGATCTGCTCGAAAAGCGCGGAGCATCCTCTCTCGAACTGAACCTCGAAATACTCAACTTCAAGCGGCTGTGCAACCGTGTATTCCGTCAATACGGCGGACTTTCCTACAATTATATATCAAAAGCGGGAAGATCACTTCTGATGTGGAAGACTCTTTCCGAGCTGAACGAAAATCTCTCCGAATACGGTGGGAAGGTCGATAAAAGCCGTGTCGATCTCATGCTCACTGCGGTAAGTGAATTTAAAGCCTATCGAATAACCCCATCAGCATTAGAGCATTCAATGGAACAGCTTGATGAAAATTCCTCGCTCTCAAAAAAGCTGTCGGATATTTCGCTTATATTCGCTGATTATGTGAGTCTCATGTCGCTCAGTGCGGATGATTCGGCGGACGATCTTACAAAAGCCGCGGAAAAGATAGAAGCGAACGGCTTCTTCACGGGACGAGATGTCTACCTCGATTCCTTCAACGGATATACTCCGCAGGAATTTGAGCTGATACGTCTCGCAGCCAAGCAGTCGGCTAATTTAACAATATCTCTGACTATCGGAGAAGGCACTCCGTTCGAAAATCTCATAGATACGGCAAACAGATTGAAGCGCATAGCCGGAGAATTTGAAATAGAGTATCTGAACGAAAACAAACGGCATTCTTCCCCTTCGCTCTGCACGCTCGAAAAGGAGTTATGGTCAAATTCGACAGCCACCGATATTGAATGTGATGACATTCACCTGATCGAATGCCCGAATCCATTCGCTGAATGCGAAGCCGTGGCAGCCGATATTGTAAAAAGAGTTCGTCTGGGTGCTTCCTACCGCGATTTCGCTGTAACCATGCGCGGTGCAGACAGATTCGATGGAATAATCGACCTGATACTCGAAAAATACGGCATTCCGTGCTTTTTCTCAAAGCGGACTTTGCTCGCCGAAAAGCCGCTCATACGGCTGATATTCTCAACCTATTCGATACTAAACAGCGGATTTTCGACCACCGATATGATCACTCTGTTAAAAACCGGACTTACCGAGCTTACCGCAGATGAGTCGGCTTTGCTGATAAGATATGCCGAGCGTTGGAAGCTGCGCGGAAGAAATCTGTGGTGCAATGAATTTAAACTGAATCCAAACGGCTGGCAGACCGAAATGGATGTAA
>CAZRVL010000021.1:0-10828 GCA_964603455.1 uncultured Lachnospiraceae bacterium | reverse complement strand
CTGCTGGCTTCGATCAATGACGCAAGGGACAAGCTGATAAGGTCGCTCGACTCATTTTTCAAAAAAGTAGCAGCTGCAAAAACAGTCCGCGACCATGCCACCGCACTTTACAGCTATCTCCTTGAACTAAATATCCCGTCAAAGCTCGATATTCGTGCAAAAGCCGCAGAAAGTGCAGAAGCCGCAGAATTGTCTCAGCTCTGGTCGGTAACGATCGATTCGCTCGATGAGCTCGTCAATGTTATCGCGGATATGAATGCCGATTCTGAAATATTCGTAAAGCTGCTTTCGATAGTTTTTGACTCGGTGGATATAGGAAGGATACCTGCCGCTGTCGATGCCGTCACAGTCGGAGATGCTTCACTGCTCAGAGCGAATGCCAAGCATATATATGTCATCGGAGCAAACGAAGGGATATTCCCTGCCGCACCCGATTCAGGAGGTATATTCACAGATTCGGATCGAGAAAAACTAAATGAACTCGGTCTGATGCTTGCCGGCGGAAACGAATACCGCGCTTCAGATGAACGCTTCACCTTCTATCGTGCTCTTACATCCGCCTCCGATTCTGTTACAGTTACGTGGTCGTCCGCAGATCTCTCCGGAAAATCAATGCGCCCATCCCTCGGCACACTCAGAATAAAAAAGCTATTTCCAAAGCTGAACATCATAAAATATGACTCTCTCGAATTGAAGGATCGGCTCGAAGGCAGAACAAAGCTTATAGAATATGCAGCCGAAGCAGCAGGCACACCGCTCGGAGAGTCGTTAGAGCGTTATCTCGCCGCGGATAAGAATCTCTCCGTGCGACTTGAAAAGCTAAAAACTCCGCTGTGCGAATCGGATGCCGAGCTGCAAAAAAGCACATCAGATCTTATCGCAAGCGGTGATCTCGCACTTACCCAAGCAAGGCTCGACAGCTATGTATTGTGCAAATTCTCATATTTTTGTAAATATATACTAAAGCTCGAAGAATCCGATCCGATAGATTTCGATTCAGCCGATATAGGAAACTTCATCCATCACATTCTCGAAATGTTCGTTTCGGGCGCAGATCTAAAAAATGTCGATGTAGATGCTATTGTGGATGAAATCGTTGATGAATATATGCAAAAGCTCGCAGGGCAAAACGAGGATATGCGTCTGTCACATCTGTTTACAAAGCTCAGACGTTCGTCAAAACTTCTTTGCAAAAATATCGCCGATGAATTTTCTCAAAGTGGATTTGTACCAAGCTTTTATGAGCTTCCGATAAAATTCAAGACTCCCGGAACAGAATCGGTCGATCCGCTCGAAGTCGATCTCGGTGACGGTACACGCGCCTGCATATACGGTATCGCCGACAGAGTAGATACCTACCACAAAGACGGCAAGCTATATGTAAGAGTGGTCGATTACAAGACAGGCTCAAAGGATTTTTCGATGGAAGACATTTCACTCGGACTGAATCTTCAAATGTTACTGTATCTTTTTTCGCTCTGGAAAAACGGAAAAAATCCCGACTCCGCACTAGCAGAAGTCGCAGGAGATGACGAGATACTTCCTGCCGGTGTCCTCTATTTCAGCGCGAATGTTCCGACTATCACGCTTGATGCCGAGATCTCTCCGGCAGAGGTCGAGCAAAAAGTAGCTGAAAAATTGTCGCGCAAGGGTCTGCTGCTCGATGACAATGATGTTCTCTCGGCTATGGAACGCGAGCTCGGCGGACATTATCTGCCGGTCAAAACAAAAAAAGACGGCACATTCTACAAAACAGATGCACTCAAAACACTTGAGGATTTCGGCTCACTGCTCCACAGCATAGAATCCACAATACGCGAAATAGGAATAGAGATGAAACGCGGAAAAATGGATGCCAAGCCGATGAAGACCAAAAAGCACGATGCCTGCAAATACTGCAAGATGAAGCCAGTTTGCAGACATCAAAACAATTCTTAGTTTTATGAAAGAGGTTGCCGTATTTTTCGGCATTAGATAATATGTCAAGAAACTGGACTCAATCACAGCTCGATGCGATAGAAACACGCGGATGCGATCTTTTGGTCTCAGCCGGCGCGGGTTCAGGCAAGACCGCAGTCTTGACCGAACGCATAATCCGCCGTCTCACCTCGGATAAAAACGCCGACATTACACGAATGCTGATAGTTACCTTCACAAAAGCCGCCGCAGGTGAACTTCGCGAACGTATCTCTTCAGCACTTTCGGATGCGCTTGCCAAAGTTCCGAACGACCGCCATCTCGAACGTCAGCTCATGCGGCTCGATTCAGCTGAGATATGCACCATACACAGCTTCTGTCTCGATCTGCTGCGTGAAAATTTCACATCGGCAGGACTCAGCGCAGATTTTCGAATAGCCGATGACGCAGAAGCACGACTTCTAAAGCGAAGTCTCATGAACGAACTCATAGAAGACTGCTATAACGGCAAGATCTCAGGCTTTGAACTGCTCGCCGACAGTCTGACAGGAACAAAGGGAGATGATTCGCTCGAAGATATTTTTCTTTCACTTTACGATGATCTGTCATCCTATCGGGAAGGTATCGGATTTATAAGCAGCTTTGCCGATGAGCTTGAATCAGATTCAAAAAATGATTTTTCGCAGAGCCGCTGCGGCAAAGAGATAATGACACTTGTTAATGATTCACTACGCAGCTATCTCGATTGCTTTACAGATATAATCCCATGGATAGAGGGTGATGAAAAGCTCTGCAAGGCATATTCCGCGGCATTCTTGTATGATGCTGATTTTATCCGCCGAATACAGGAATTTTCTGCCATAGATTATTCATCACTAAAGGAATTGATCGATTCTTATAATCCTCCTCGTCTCGGCTCATATCGCGGAGAACTCGATGATGATGTGATCTACGCCAAGGAGCAGCGCACAAATTTCAAAAAAAAGCTCTCGGAGATAAGCGAAAAATTCTTTTCGCTTACAGCCGAAAAGATCTCTGAAAATCAGCTTTCGACCGCTAATATGCTACGAAAGCTCGCCGAGCTGTTAGCTTTGTTCGATGAACGCTTTACAAAAGAAAAACGCAGACGCACCATCGTTGACTTCAACGATCTCGAACGTCTCAGCGTTTCCATTTTGTTAAATGACAATGAACCGACCGAGATCGCAAAAGCCGTGTCAGCACGCTTCGATGAGATATTCATAGATGAATACCAGGATGTAAACTCATTGCAGGATGCGATATTCTCAGCTATATCAAATTCGAACCGCTTTATGGTCGGAGATATAAAGCAGTCGATCTACGGATTTCGCGGAGCCGAACCGACAATATTCGAAGCCTATCGTGAAAAATTCAACGGCAGAAGCGGGAAAACAATATTTCTGTCGAACAATTTCAGATGTGACCGAAATATAATCGATTTCACAAATTTAGTGTCAGAATGCGTTTTTATGAACGCGACAGGAACACTGCCATACTATCCCGAGGACAATCTTGTCCATTCGAAGACCGACCAAGAGTCAGACACACCGATAAAGATCGCACTTTTCAACAAAAACGAGGACGGAATTTCAAACGAACCAGAATATGTAGCTTCGGAGATCGAACGACTGATGCGCGAATCGACAAAAAATGACGGCAGCAGACTCAAATATTCTGATTTTGCAATACTGCTCAGAAGTGCAGCCGAGCGTGCTGATGAATTTCGCAAAGTCTTCGAGGCGCACAATATCCCGATATACAACAATGCCGGCGGTGACTTTTTCGAAAATGCCGAAGTGCTTTTAGCACTCTGCCTTTTAAACGTTATAGACGATCCGCACAGAGATATTTATCTCGCAGGACTCTTGAAAAGTCCGCTGTTCGGCTTCACTCTTGATGAGCTAACACTGATCCGACGCGCTTCAAAGGACGGAAGTCTCTTCGATGCACTTAAATTTTATGTTCTGAACAATGATTTCAAAAAGGGTGATGACTTTCTCGAAGCATTAAAAAAATATCAGCGAAAAGCCGAGGAACTTTCGGTTGACAAGCTGATATGGTATCTCTACAGTGAGACCGATCTTCCGGCACTTGTCTACGGAACTGACGAAAACGGAAGTCTTCGCCGCGCAAATCTGACATTGCTTTACGAATATGCCCGAAGATTTGAAGCTTCTTCGTTCAAGGGCTTATATAATTTTCTGAGATATATAAACGACATAATAGCCGATAAAGCAAAGCTCGAAACCGCAAAGGTATTCTCGGAATCAAGCGATACGGTAAAGCTGATGACAATACATCAATCAAAGGGTCTCGAATTTCCGGTAGTCTTTATCTGCGGCTGCGGAAAAAAATTCAATGAAAACGATCTGAGACAGAACATCGTAGCGCAGCGAGAGCTTGGCATAGCAATGAAGTTGCCTGATACCACCGGATTTGCACGGTTTGACACTCCTGTCAGACAGGCGATGGTCAAAAAGCTCGGCGATTCACAGCTCGAAGAGGAAATGCGCGTTCTGTATGTCGCAATGACTCGCGCACGTGAAAAGCTCTGCATAACCGCCGAGGTGAACGAACCGCAAGCATTTCTCGATAAATGCCAATCAGATGCGGCAAGACTATCAAGAAGTACGATAATGAACAACGGCGGATATATAAAATGGATATTGACAGCTGTTGAAGCTAACAATATCCGAAAAAAACACGATCCGTGCGAAATAGTATTTCCGCAGCCGACCAACTCGGAAATACTCGAAAAAAACGATATTAACACCGAAAAAGCATACGACTCGGATAAATCGTTCGATGAGCTTGTTCATGAGAGATTCGATTTTGTTTATCCAAATGAATTTTTGACAAAGCTCCCGGCAAAGCTGTCGGTATCCGAGCTGTTCCCGACCGTTCTGGACGATGACAGCGCAATTTTAGAGCCAACCGAGATACCAGAAATAGCTGCAAAAATACCGCTTTTCATGCAGGAAACCCCGACAGATTCGGCTTCTCCTGCCGAGCGCGGAACTGCTACACATTGCTTTATGCAGTTCTGCGATTTCGGACGCTTCAAAAATATCCCAAAGACCGATATTTCAAGCGCGATAGCCGATGAATGCGCACGTCTCGGTGAGGAAAAATTTCTTTCGCCGAGAGCAGCCTCAATAGTAAACCAAAATCAACTCAAACGTTTTTTTACAAGCGATATATATTCCGAAATATGCGCATCGAAAAAAGTCTATCGCGAGCACCGATTCAACGTCAAGCTCCCTGCCGCGGATTTCACAGCCGATGAAAAATTAAAAATGCAGCTCACCGATGAATTTATACTCGTACAGGGAGTCATGGACTGCTTCTTCGAAAATCCAGACGGAAGCTTTACCTTGGTAGATTATAAGACCGACTACATTCCGCGTGACCTCGATCATGAAGCCGCAAAAGAAATGCTGCTCGACCGACATAAGCTTCAGCTCGGCTACTATAAGACCGCACTTGAGATCATCACCGAAAGAAAGGTCAGCCGCTGTCTTATATATTCATTCGGACTCGGAGAGGTCATCAGTGTCTGAGCTTTTTCGATATGCAGTCGGATTGACTCCGTATTTTCTTCGAAATGAGGTGGAAAAGAAGCTCTGGTCGCAATATCCGAGAGTTGAGGCTATCTCACTTATCGGAGTACTCGTTTCGGACAAATATCTGAGTGCCGCAACGAGCCGTATATCATTGTGATACGCCTTCGGAGTCGTGTGGTATTTCTCATTGAATACACGATAGACATGCCGCTTTGAAACATGAAAATATTCAGAGATCTCTTCGAGCGTAAAATTTTCGGTAAGACGATCATCTATATACTGCCTTATCCGCTCTGCAAGAGCTTCGCCCTCATCGCATTCGCGTTCCTTTATTTCGGGAAACTCTGCCGTTCTGAGTATAAGATCGAATATCGTCCGCATTATCCGCCGCTCATCATAGCCGTTCGAGGCAATTATGCTCTTTAGCTTTATAAAAAGCTCAGGTGAAAAATCATGCCGTATCACAAGTCTATCTCTGCCGATATATGAGTCGATCATGTTCTCAACAATCATTCCGTCAGCTCCGATCCATAGCTTTTCATACGGATCATTCTCATCTGTCCAATACGAAACTACAGTTGCCTTTCGAATGTATATAAGATCACCTGCCGAAACACTGTGCAAAACTCCGTCAAACTCAACATACCCCCTTCCCGATACGACATAATCAAAAAAGTACCTCGATACAAATCGGTTTTTAAATTGATACCCCTGTCGCGGAAGCACCTGACCAAGCTGTGTCATACAGCCGGGACGGTCTAAGTTTGAAAAATTCGAATAATATATCTCATTATAGTTTTCGTGGATTATTGCCATGATCTCACCTCTTTTTATAATGATACCATATTTTTATTATTTTGTCAACCGTAATTTTTAAAAGATGTCACTTTAACACAAATTTCTGGCAGAATAATCTATTGATTTTTCCGAAAATATGTTGTATAATTATAGCGAAATAAAAATTTCGAAAGGAATGGTAACAATCATGAAAAAAATCGTTATACTTGGAGCAGGAAGCTACAACTTCTCACGCGGTATCTCACGCGACATATTCACCTACCCTGCTCTCGCCGACTCTCATATAGTGCTGGTCGATCTTCCCGAAGGCGAACAATATATGTCCGCTGCTGAGAAATTCATTCAGCGCGTCATTGATAAGGGCGGCTATTCGGGAAAAGTCGAATCCACCTTTGACCGCCGATATGCGCTCAAGGATGCAGATGCAGTGCTGATAACAATTCGAAATGATCTCAAGATCGAAACTTGGGAGCGCGACATAAGCATTCCGAAAAAATACGGAGTCGATGTCGTTATCGGCGACACGCGCGGACCTTCGGGAATATTTCGTTTTCTCCGCAGCGCACCCGTACTAAAGCAGTTCGCAGATGACATTCTTGAACTCTGCCCCAACGCACTCGTGCTGAACTACACCAATCCAATGTGCATGGTAACGAGCTACCTCGAACATTGCGGATTAAAACCTGTCGGACTCTGCCACAGCGTACAAGGAACAGCTTCAATGCTGGCAAAATGGATCGGCGCAGATCTTAAAAACGTATCATATAAATGTGCAGGAGTCAATCACCAGGCATTCTTCTATGAATACAAGGTCAACGGTAAAGACGCATATCCCGAAATATTTAAGGCGGCAGAAGATCCGGATATATACAGATCCGAAGCAGTCCGTATCGAAATGATGAAGGGACTCGGTTATTTCGTGACCGAATCGAGCGGACACAACTCCGAATATAACGCATGGTTCAGAAAGCGTCAGGATCTAATAGACAAATATATTCCGAACTCCTACGCAAATTCGGTAAAGATAATCACCGACAGAAATGCGACACGCGATGCGGATATGGCAAAAGCACTCGCAGAGGACAAGGTGAGCCTTGCACGAGGACACGAATTTGCCGCTTACATTCTCAATGCCGTGATGGGAGACGGCGAAATGTTCGAATTTAACGGAAATATCCGCAACAACGGACTTATCGACAATCTTCCGAATGATGTAATAGTTGAGGTTCCGATAGTCGCTTCGAAAAACGGACTCCAGCCGATCAAGGTCGGAAAGCTTCCGCGTCAGATCGCCGCACTCAATACCGTCACCGCACAGGGTGAGGAATTAGCTGTCGAAGGCTGTATTGCAGGAGATAAAGAAATGATCTATCACGCCTGCGTGAATGATCCGCTTACCGCCGCAGTATGCTCGCTCGAAGAAATCCGCAACATGGTGAACGAAATGTTCGAGGTAAACAAAGAGCTTCTTCCGCAGTTCAAATTCTAATGAACAAGAAAAGTCTCCGCTCGGAGACTTTTCTTGTTGACAAATTCACAATAATATGCTATAATTAAGATAAAAGGAGGTTATGTCATGAAACACACCTGCCCGATCTGCGGAACTGTTCAGCCGAATGCAAGAAATACCTGCATATCCTGCGGACGAGAGTTAGATGACGGCACACCATATAAAGGAGCCGAAATATTCGTAAAGCCGCGATGGTATAATTTCGCCGCCATAGTTCCACTGGCAAATGCGGTCGCTTCTTTCACTATCATCGCTGTAAAACAGGGATATTACGAGCTTTGGATGAACATCTTAGTCTCACTGATCTGCGCATTGTCATTCATTTTTCCGATACAGGTATACAAAATATATTCATTCCGTGTAGTCGGCTTCAAACGAGCAGTACCCGATGACTTTGACCGACCTGAAAAAAGCTCTATCAAATTCCAAACAATATGCTGCCTTGTTATCATAACATTATCTGTGATCGCAAATTTACTCACCGCCATCGGAATTTTTTGAAAAAGTCGGATTTTTTCCCTTTTTATACGGATTTTGGGGTTGAAATCACCGAAAAAATATGTTATAATATTCATTAGTAGATAATTTGCTACTCTTGAAGTACTTCAACTGAATATTTTTGAAAGGTCTGTAAATATGAAAAAGATTATCTCTATGTCCTTGGCGGCTCTTACTCTGTTACAGCTCTACAGTTGTGGCGAGCAAAGCGTTACCCCCCCCCCCCCGTTTCTACAGATGTAGATAATTCTACCACAGCCGAACCCATCGACTTGACGTATACCTGTGAGATCCCGGAAAATGTCAGATTTGACGACGAGACCTTCACGTTTGCTATTTATGAAAATCCAAGCGTCGATAATTATATGTTAGCCGAAGAGGAGACCGGTGACACGCTCAATGACCAGAAGGTCAAGCGTCAGCGTCTCGTTGAGGAGCGTTTCGGAATAACTCTCAAAGAAATGCTTTTCGAAGACAAAAATGCTACCGCGACAACTGTCAGAAACTCGATAATGGCAGGTGACAATGAATTTGATGTTGCAAATGTACGTTGCACAGATGCTCTAAACTACTGGGAGGATGGACTCATAACCCCGGCATCCTCGCTTCCGTATGTAGATATTGAAAAAGGATATTGGAACAAATCCTTCAACGAATCGCTCACACTCTGCGGCGAACAGTATATCGCTATCGGCGATATGCTTACAAGTACTCTCGACCTCACCTATGCGCTGACCTTCAACAAGCAGCTCGCCGAAAACTACAAGGTCGGTGACATCTATTCGCTCGTTCGCGAAGGAAAATGGACATTCGATGAAATGTTTTCGATGATGAAGACCGCGACAAATGACACGAACGGCGATACAAAGTTCGATATGAACGACAGCTATGGATACGTTGCAAGTCCGAAGCAGGTTCTTCCGGCATTCTGGATAGCTGCCGGCAAGAAGAGTGTCGAAAAAGACAATGATGATCTGCCATACCTCGCTATCGGTCAAGAGAGCTTCATTGATACGATAACAAAGGTATTCAGTGCGTGCTATGATGACGGAAGCTATTATAAGCCTACCGATTTCGGCGATGTCACAGAAAATCAGTTAAAACTCTTTACAGACAATCAGTCTCTCTTCATGGATGCTTCGTTCTTCTATATACAGCAGCTCCGTTCTATGGAGACAGATTTTGGAATCATTCCTTATCCGAAGCTCGATGAGGATCAGGAACGCTATTACTCGCGTGTTTCGTATTACAACGCGCCAATAGTTCCCGTAACGAACAATGCGCTCGAAAAGACAGGTGCTGTGCTCGAATATTTTAACTACATCTCGCACGACACAGTTATTCCGGCATATCAGGACACCGTTCTCTACGGAAAGGTCATCCGCGATGAGGAATCCCGCGATATGCTCGACATCATATTCGATTCGCGTGTTGTCGATATAGGTGACACCACTCTCTGCGGAAAGATACGTGACGGAGTGTTCCAAAGTATGTTCGATAAAGATGACCGCGACATAGCTTCAAAGATACCGTCTCTCGAAGCCGTTATCGAAGACTACGTTGAAAAAATACCGAAACAATAAAAAAATGATCTGCCGTATATCATTGATATACGGCAGATTTTTGTATAGCTTTATTCGCCGAGATATGCCTTTTTGACCGAATCGTTCTGCATAAGCTCCTTCGCATCGCCTTCAAGAACGATAGTTCCGGTTTCGAGAACATATGCGCGGTCGGCGATAGACAAAGCCTTCTTAGCATTTTGTTCGACCAAAAGTACAGTCGTACCCATTTTGTTTATCTCCTCGATGATATGGAATATCTCGCTGACATAGAGCGGAGAAAGTCCCATCGAAGGCTCATCAAGCAAGATTATGCGCGGCTTTGACATAAGTGCGCGTCCCATAGCAAGCATCTGCTGTTCACCGCCCGAAAGTGTTCCGGCAATCTGATTCTTGCGTTCTTCGAGTCTGGGAAAATGCTTATATATCATTTTTATCGACTCAGCCATCTCGGATTTATCCTTACGGGTAAATGCCCCCATAAGCAAGTTGTCATAAACTGTCAATTCCTGGAATATTCTGCGTCCTTCAGGAACATGACTCATGCCCATAGAGACGATCTTGTGAGCCGGAACTTTTGTAAGCTCCTTTCCTTCAAAGAGGATAGAACCCGACTTTGCAGGAACAAGACCTGTGACAGTGTGGAGAGTCGTGGTCTTGCCTGCGCCGTTCGCACCGATAAGCGCAACTATTTCGCCTTCACCAACGGTAAAGTTGATTCCCTTTATCGCCTGTATCATTCCGTAATTGACTTGCAGATCTGTGATCTTTAACATTTCGCCCATATCAGTCATCTCCCAAATATGCTTTAACGACCTGCGGATCGTTCAATGCGACCGAAGTCTCTCCGGCTACAAGCTCCGTACCGAAATTAAGGACGGTGACACGCTCACAGATACCCATGACAAGCTTCATATCATGTTCGATCAAAAGTATCGTCATATCAAACTTTTCGCGTA
>CAZRVL010000020.1:0-31888 GCA_964603455.1 uncultured Lachnospiraceae bacterium | reverse complement strand
GTAGAGCGCAACCTTGCCAAGGTTGAGGTGGCGGGTTCGAGCCCCGTAATCCGCTCCACTTTTCGGCGGAGGCATAGCTCAGCTGGTTAGAGTGCTTGCTTGACATGCAAGAGGTCACAAGTTCGATTCTTGTTGTCTCCACCAGACCACTTATCATTATGGTAAGTGGTTTTTTTGTACTATAAAAATTTTCAGATAATATTTTTAAAAGCCAAAATCAAAGATAAGGTTGTATTGTCTGCAAATTTCGGTACAAAACTATGATCCTATGAAAAAATTATTTTCGGACAAGAAAATCATATATATTGCCTATGCTAAAATCTAATAGATTGCGTTGAATTGTGTTTTTCATATTAGTGATAGGGATTTTGCGTATTTTTAATTCGCGTAATACTTTTGCTGTCATTTCATATCCGCTCCGATTAGCGTTGATATGCTGATATTAAGGACATTAGCGATAAATTGTAAATCGCATAGCCTAAAATCTCCCGGGTGCTTTTGGCGGCGGTTAAATGTGTCGTAACTCATCCACGGTCTGTTGGCTGATTCGGTAACAGCTATCCCGTTGTGCCTGTTCCGCTGTACGTATGCGTCTATCGCACTGTTTATTCATCATACTGCTTTTTAGCTTGTGTTTTTGTCAGTCTCGGCATCGCCCTTTACCGCTGTTTCTGATTTTATTAAAAAATGAGATTTCATATGATGTGAACATAAGATTTTGTTTGTCAGCGAGCTGAACACTTACCATCATGGTAAGTGCTTTTTTTATTACAAATTATAACAATAAATTAACAAAAAGCACAATCATATAATATCAAGATGTGATAAAATAAAACCATATTATTTTTTGATCGAACTCGAAAGTTTTGGAAGGATGGTAGTTATAATGAGCGAAAAAACTATCGCGATAGTTGATGATGACATTCATATTGGAAATATGCTGACCGAAGTGCTCACGAGAGAAGGCTATGCAGTTATTCGTGCATATTCAGGTACAGAAGCGTTATATCTTCTTTCTCAGAATAAGCCGGATCTGATATTGCTCGATCTCATGTTGCCCGGAATGTCCGGTGAAGAACTGCTGTCCCACATCGTAAATATTCCTGTCATAGTGCTTAGTGCTAAGGTAGATGTTGAGGACAAGGTAAATCTGCTGATGGGCGGAGCGGTAGATTATATAACGAAGCCATTCGATACAAAGGAGCTTTTGGCGAGAATAGTTGTGCATCTCAGAAATAATGTGAGTATTGAAAGCAATTTATTATCGGTCGGTGATCTTTGTCTTGATATGACGGCATTGACTCTGACTGTCAAAGGAAAATCTGTAAAGCTGACTCGAACCGAATATGCGATCATAAAGCTTCTTATGAGAAATCCAAAGCAGGTTATAGCCAAGAGCGTGCTTTTAGACAGGATCAGCCTCGATACTCCCGACTGTACCGACAGATCATTAAAGCAGCACATAAGCAATTTGCGCAGGAAATTACAGGATCAGAGTGGTATAGATTATATCGAGACGGTATGGGGTATCGGATTTAAATTGGCTGAGCAAAAATCTTGACGAAACTTTGACTTTCTTCTTGACCGATCTCTTGACTTTTATCAGGTATAATTATCTCGTCAAGGAGGAATTTGATCATGGAATACATCTTACAAACAAACAGCCTGTCAAAGAAATATAAAAATTTCCAGGCTCTCAATGGTCTGAATATGCACGTTCCAAAGGGCTCTATCTATGGATTGGTGGGCAAGAACGGAGCTGGTAAGACCACACTCATCCGTCTAATATGCGGCTTGCAGAAGCCTACATCCGGAAGCTTTATACTTTACGGAAACTCAAACGATTCAGCGAAAATCGCGAAATCACGGCGAAGAATGGGAGCGGTAGTCGAAACTCCGTCCATATATATGGATATGACTGCCGAAGAAAACCTGAGGGAACAATATCTTGTTCTCGGACTGCCATCATATGACGGCATTTCTGAGCTGCTAAAGCTGGTCGGACTTGAAAATACCGGAAATAAAAAGGTGAAGAATTTTTCACTCGGTATGAAGCAACGTCTTGGTATCGCGGTAGCATTATCCGGAGACCCTGATTTTTTGGTTCTTGATGAGCCAACGAACGGTCTCGACCCGCAGGGAATAGTTGAGATCCGCGAGCTTATACTCAAGCTAAACCGTGAAAGGCAGATAACGATACTTATTTCAAGTCATATATTGGACGAGCTTTCGCGCCTTGCTACATATTATGGGATAGTTGATAGCGGTAGAATGGTGAAGGAGCTGAGTGCTTCTGAGCTTGACGCAGTATGCCGAAAATGTGTGCGCTTTGAAGTTACAAATATCTCTGCATTATCACGTGTTCTTGACTCTATGGAAGTCGAATACAAGATAATTTCCGATAACAGTGCGGATATATTTGCCAAAGTTAATATCAGTAAGCTTACTATGGCTTTGACAAATGAAGGGTGCGAAGTGCTTTCGGTAAAGGAAAAGGATGAAAGCCTTGAGAGCTATTATATTTCTTTGGTCGGAGGTGAAGATCATGCGTAAGCTTTTGTCTGCAAACTTCTATTCGCTTTGGAAAAACAGGATATTTTGGGCAGAGATAATTTTTTCCGCTCTGTTTTCGGTATATATCGTATTTGCGAACTATTCGCCTGAGCTGCAAGCTGCCGGAGACAAAGTACTTCTTGAAAAGGTGTTTTTCATAATGTATCAGATCGTTTCGATAGTCATTGCAGTAGGAACGAGCCTTTTTATCGGTACAGAGTATTCGGATGGAACGATTCGAAATAAGCTTATAATCGGACATACAAGAGAAAAGATATATTTCTCTATGCTGATAACAGCTCTGCTATCGACATTGACCGTGCTGTTGGTTCACGGTATATGCACGGGACTGCTCGGATATATTTTGTTCGGTGCTGTAGAGATGGAGCTAACACAGTTCATATCTATCATTTTGTGTGCTATGCTTGCTACGACTGTTTATACGGCGATATTTGTGGCGATCAGTATGAACTGCTCAAATAAAGCCATTAACGCTGTTATGTGTATAATAGTTGCTCTGGCACTTATATTTATTGGAGGGATCATCCAAACAAAGCTGCTTGAACCTGAAATGACATATGATGGCATGGTGATAACTATGGATGGTATTGAATTTGGAGATCTCATTAAAAATCCGGCATATCTGAGCGGTACCAAACGTGAAATATACGAATTTTTGTACGACCTTTTGCCTTCGGGACAAATAATCCAGATAGCATCGAACGAAATAGCGCATTTGTCGCAGCTTCCGATATTTTCCGTCATATTATTCGCAACCGTAACGTCTGTCGGAATATTGACTTTTAAGCGAAAGGATATAAAATAGACCTGGCGAGGTAATTTATGGAGCTTTTGCCGATAATAATAACGATAATATCGGTCATAATAATTTTAATACTTTGGGCAAAGATATATTTTTTACACAAGGCGGCAGATGAAATTTCAAAGGCTGTTACAGATAGATTGTCTGAAGACACAAATACTCTGATAGATATTTCCACACGTGATCGCCATATGAGAAAATTGGCATCTGAATTAAATGTCCAATTGCGCTTGTTGCGGCGTGAAAGGCACAGATACGGTCAGGGAGACCTTGAACTCAAAGAGGCAGTCACTAATATATCACATGACCTAAGAACTCCCATAACGGCGATAAGCGGCTATCTCGACCTTCTCGAACGTGAGAAATTTAATGAAAGAGCTGATATGTATATTATGCAGATAAGAGAGCGGACTGAAGCCTTAAAGGGACTCACTGAGGAGCTTTTCAGATACAGCATGGTACTATCGACTAAAGAGCTGAAATGTGAGAGGGTTGATCTTGTTCAAAGGCTTGAGGAATCACTTCTGTCGTTTTATTCGATATTGACCGAGAATGGAATAACTCCGGATATTCGATTGCCTGATAGACCTGTATTTCGTTTTCTCGATCCGAGCGCATTGAGTCGAATGTTTTCGAATCTCATTAGCAATGCTGTAAAGTATTCAGACGGGGATATAGCTGTTGTTATGACAGATGATGGTTGCATAACTTTTTCGAATACCGCGAAAAATATCGATGCTGTGACTGTCGGACGGCTGTTCGATCGCTTTTATACGGTGGAGGTTGGTAAAAATTCGACCGGATTGGGTCTGTCTATTGCAAAGGTATTGACCGAGCGCATGGGTGGAAGCATTGAGGCAGAATATTCACACGGAAAACTTATAATAAAAATAGTGTTTAAAGAAAATTCGAATGTTCAGCCGATAAAATAAAGAAATTCTCCTTATGCTTCATGGCATAGGAGAATTTTTTGCAGCGGTGTATTGATGATAGCCGCTTAGATGTTATAGATATAATCCGATTGACGAAAATCTATGTCAAACGGTAAATTTTTATTCTGACAGACTAAATGGATTTTTCGCCTTTTTTGACCTCTTTAATTGCAATGAACAGACCAACGACAGCCATTACCGCAAATACGGCAAGAACGAGCCATTCACTGCCTGTAAAGCAGCTGAATACACTACTTCTTGCTCCGGGCTGAACGGTTTGCGTTACGGCGACAGACCAACCGACAAATCCGATAACTCCGCTCAGCAGCAAGCCCAAACCGAAGATAAGTTTTTTCATAAGGTATTTACCTTTCTATAATGAAATTTGCAGTATATATTTATCAAAATGATCTGACTGGCTGCCGATCATATTGAAGCTGCATATATTAATAATAACACAAAAATGTGAATTTTTCTACTGCTATTGAAATAACCGCCCGACCATTTTGCCCGAGCGGTTATTTTTTTAATATAAATCAAGTCTTGTGTTTTTTGATAAGTACAGTTTAATAACTCGCTTGCCGAACTCAGTCTATTCTCTTTGAGCGGTGGGCTGCAACGATGATATAAGATATTGCCGCTATTCCTTGTGTGATAGGATAAATGACCATCAACGCGCCTAATGTTTTGTAATTTGGGAAGACTGCAAATATCCAGAATAGTCTCACTCCGCACACACCGAATATAGATATGAGTGCAGGAACGAGCGTATAGCCGTAGCCCTGTAATCCGCCTGACATTATATCCATAACGCTTTGGACGAATTTGAATATTACGGTGTACTTCATTCGAGTCATGGCTATTGAGATAACTATCTCATCGGTCACAAATATTTTTAAGAGACTGCGCCCCGAGATATAAACGATACCACTGAGCAGTATGGTTATAGATACACACATTACCAATGCGGTCTTTATGACCTTGACACATCTTTCGCGTTCCTTTGCGCCGTAGTTTTGGCTGACTGCCGTTGTTGTTGTCTGTGCGAAAGCATTTCCGATGAACTGTAGGTATATCTCAACGTTTACAGCTGCGCTTGATGCCGCGACAGCGTCGGTGTCGAGACTGTTTATAGCCGATTGAGCGCAGACATTCGAAATTGAGAATACAGATCCTAAAAATCCGGAAGGAAGACCGATCTTTATAAGGGAAAGGAGTATCTCGCGGTCGATCCTTATAAGGTGCGGTTCGAGTCTGATTATATCGTCTTCCTTCATCAAAAGAATTATAAGTATAGCTGAACTTACACCGCTTGATATGACAGTTGCCCACGCAACTCCGGCGACTCCGGTATCAAAGGCTATGACAAATATCAGATTCAGAATTACATTCACACAGCCGCCGACAGATAGACAAAACAACGGCTTTTTCGCATTTCCTCGGCTTCTGAATATTGCAGATGAGAAGTTATTCAGCATCATAAAGGGCATACCGAGAAAATATACTTTTAAGTATTCCGAGGATAGATCGATTATATCGCTCGGAACTAACATCAAACCGAGCATAGGTCTTGACAGGAATAATCCCAAAACCGCAACTATCAGACCGCTGATCACTGCGACTGCGATAGAAGTGTGGACTGCCTCGTTTGCTTTTTTTGAGTCATTCTGTCCTATATACCTTGCTACGATGACATTTGCGGCATTTGACATTCCAACGAAAAATTCTATGAAAAGATTTATAAGTGATGTCGTTCCGCCTACTGCGGCAAGCGCACCCTTTCCAACAAATCTGCCTACAACAGCCGTGTCGGCAGAATGGAAAAGCTGCTGTACTATGCTCGCCGCCGCTATCGGAAGGACGAACATGAGCATTTTATCCCAGATCGTTCCTTCTGTAAAGGATATATTTTTTGTTTTTGATGTGGCTATCAATTACTGATTTTCCTCGCCGACCCATGCCTTGCTGAAATTTTCCATTTCTGTGGCCATGCTGTCTTTTATACTTGTGATCGCAGATGTATACGATCCGCCATTGAATATGGCATTGGAGATGGGATTTAAGGAGCCGCCGAATTCCATGAATGAGTTGAAATCGAGATACAGCGAGTCGAAAATTATATCGAGCATAGCTGCATCTTTTTCGTTACGTGCGCCCTTGAGCTTTAGAGCCTTTTCATATGCTTCGGGACGAACCATTTCGCGTCCCATGTACGCCATGACTTCCATTATGAAGCCGGCGCGCTCAGTATCGGCATTGAGCGGCACACATACGAAGGCATTCATCCAGGTATTCATAAGACTGCGGTAATTTTCCTGTTTTTCATCATATTTCGGGAGAGGCAGCATTATGTAGTTTGAATTCATATCGCGATAACGTGTGTATCCGGAGCTTGCATAGTGCATCAAAAATACCACGCGGTCGTTTTTAAATGCGTCATGAAGCGCATTCTGATCTCTTCTCGGAGCATTTGATAAGACCTCAGACAATTTTTCTATCGCGCTTATGACGTTTTCACCGGTAAGATCTGCATAGAGATTGCCGTTATCATCTATTGAACTGAGATTTACACCTGACGCTACCATAAAGCAAGCTGCGGTGAGACCATTGTTTTCATTGAGTATTCCGAAAAAATCATCATCTGCAACAAGTTTGTTGTCGTTGTTAAGGTCACGGTCGAGATCTCCTGCGAGGCTGTTCAGCATATCGAGCGTCCAAGTGCCGTTTTCGACTGCTGTATATATTTCATCCTTTGAGATCTTGTACTGCTCCATCAAGGTCTCGTTAGCATAATAGCATGCCGAACCACGGTATGAGATCGGAGAAATGTCTCCGGTTGTATAGTACATTTTTCCGTTTATGCGGCAGTTTTCGTATATCAGAGGACTCCACCACTTTTCGTTGAGAGACAGATATTGCATCTGACAGAGATCGGCAAGTATTCCTTCGGTTGCAAGCGGACCGATGCTTCCGGGAATATACGAGAAGAGGAGATCATAATCATCATCTCCTGCCATTACCGATTTTCTAACGAGCGATGAGCGGTCTTCACCGGAGGTGGCATATGTGTATTCGAATGTGATGTTGTAGTTATCCTGTATAATTTGATTGCGTTTGGCGATGGTATCGTTTAGTGTATCGCCTTCAAGAGTTTCATCGGGAACATTTACGTTAATATTTCCGTGGTCATCAAGTATCGTAAATGTTTCGTTGCCGAAATCTTTTGCTCCGAGCTCAGATATGCGGTCGTTGGCTTTTGTTTCGGGCGTACTTTCGGATGAGGAGGTATCAATATTATCGGAATCTATGCTTGGTTGTTGTTGGCAGGATGTGGCAAGGCTTAAAGCAAGGAGCATGGTGAAAATTTGTGCTGTACGATGTTTCATGATATGTTTCCTCCAAAATATAATAAATTTTTTTGAAAGCCGACCGTATATTTTCGATCGGCTTTGATTTGTTAAAGCCTTACAGCTCCACCGGTCTTCCCTCGGTTGCCGATATAACGGCGGCATCGAGTATCCTCTGGCAGGCTGCTCCCTCGTTAACGGATGGGAAATGCGGCGTTATGTCTCCGTGCAGTGCCCTTACGAAGCACTCCTCCTGACCGAGATGATATTGTTCGGGGACTTTTACCGTCTCGCCATTTCCTGAAGTGCGACTCTCGTCCGCAAAACAGAGATATATCTCCTCGGGATCGTTTAGATTGAACTTGATAACGCCATCGGTTCCATATATCTCAAAGCGTATCGTGTTTCCTTCGCCGATTGCACACTTTGTGAAGAGCATATTTGCGATCACACCGCCATCAAGACGTGCGAGCATTCCGGTGAGGTCATCTACCTTTACAGGCGCAAATTCATCGCTGTCGAGCTTCTGACGCTCGTGTACGACCGTCTCGGACATTGCATAGATGCTTTTGAAGTCTCCAACGAGGAATCGCGTCATATCGATGAGATGCACTCCGAGATCGGCAAGAGTTCCGCTTCCGGCATATTCCTTTACAAACCGCCATTCGAGTTTTCGCCCCGGAATGAAAACTCCCGACTGGAGATATTCGACCGTTACGTTTATGAGCTTTCCGAGCTTTCCGTTGTCGATTATATCCTTCGCGTAGCGTACCGCCGGCTTGAAGCGGTAGGAAAAGCACATCATTGCGGTCTGATTTGTACGCTCGACTTCTGAAATGAGCTCGGCAACTCCGTTCGAATAGTCATTGGATAGCGGTTTTTCGACTTCGACCGCCTTTCCAGCCTTTACAACATCGATCGCCATAGGTACGTGCAGATGATTTGGTGTGCATATCTCAACTGCCTCGACATCCTCGCAGGCTATGAGGTCGTGATAGTCGATAAAGCGGCGCGATTCGGGCAGTCCGAGCTGGTCTCCGATCGTCTTGAGCTTTTCGGTGTCTATATCGCATATCGCGGTGATCTCAACGTCCGAACGCCATTTGAGCTGTCCTATGTGACCTGCCGATATTCTTCCGACTCCGATTATTCCGATTTTAACCATTTTTATGATCTCCCTCTTAATTTTTTATTTTGCAATTGCATCGAGATTGAGATGCTTGCGCTCGGCTTCGTCTTTGCCTTCGAACTTGTCCGCTACCTTTTCGAGCGGTTCAACGTGTCCGAGCGTCGGCGGAGTGAAGTTCAGTGGCTTTGCCCACTCGACTGCGTTGCGGATTATGAGCGATACGTCATCGCGGTAGAATGTCGGATATTCCTCGTGACCCGGGCGGAAATAGAATATTCTGCCAAGTCCGCGGTTATAGCAGCAGCCGCTCCTGAATACCTCTCCGCCCGAGAACCAGCTTATGAAGACCAGATCGTCTGGCTTCGGTACATCAAAGCGTTCACCATAGGTCTCCTCCATCGGAAGCTCTATGTACTCCGGGAGTCCCTCAGCTATCGGATGCTGAGGCTCTATGACCCACACGCGCTCCTTTTCGTCATTTTCGCGCCATTTGAGACGGCAGGTAGTGCCGAGCAACAATTTAAAGGGTTTGCTCGCGTGTGCCGAATGAAGTCCAATAAAGCCCATTCCGGCAAGGACTCGATCTTTTACGCGCTGTGCAACCTCGTCCGAGACCTTTGCGTGTGCGCAGTGCGCCCACCAGATGAGTACATCTGTGTTGTTCAGTATCTCCGCACTGAGTCCGTGTTCAGGCATTTCGAGCGTTGCTATGCGGATATTGTAGTCTCCGAGCTCGGACAGTTTTTCGGCTATCGCGCCGTGTATGCCGTTCGGATATATCTTCTTTATCCGCTCATCCTTTTCATGGAGAAATTCATTGAATATCGTTACATTCAACGGTCTGCTCATAATTTTTGCTCCTTTTGGATTTTTTTATTTGAAGGCGCACCTTACATCGTTGAAATAAAGTGCGTCATATAGAACCAGATCCTGATCGTTTGACCAGTGATCAAAGAATTCACCGCGTTTTCCGTCCAAACGATACGGGTATACACAAGCCGCAGAGCCTCGTCCGTCATCGCTTATAAGGCACATACAATTGCGTATGCACTCCTCGGCGCGGTCGAGCCATTCTGTTTTGCCTGTGAGTCTTCCGTATGCGATATACGAACGTGCGGTAAGACAGCTAAGATGGTGCGGCAGAGTATCTCCGAAGGTGCGTTCCTTTCCGAACCAGTAGTCATCCCAGAAGCGAATAGCGATCTCATTGAGATGGAAGCTCGGCTGATTTCCGGAGAAGCGTTCAAGACATTCAACGTGCGGTTGAACTTGATCTATATAATAGTCCTTGTCATAGCAGAGCAGACCCATCTCCGAAATGTGTGTTACGGCGGGAGTGACTATCGTCTGCTCATAGTTGACCTCATGTTTCGGATAAGAAGTTCCGATGCTGATTATATTATCCACATGAGTGTGGAAAAGCTCCATCATTCTTTCGCCATCTTTTTCTTTTCCCGCAAGTTTGAAGGCACGCATGACTTTTCCTATCGCAAGTCCGTTTGCATAGCACTTTTTTCCGCCGATGCCGTAGTAATTTTCGGCAAGCTTGAGAATGTGCGTAAGATATATGTCGTCGCGGGTGACAAAATACATTTCGGCGAACAGAAGCATAACTCCGGGAGCATTATAGAGTCGAAGCTGATCTCTATTCTTTCCGATGGTATTGAACACTTCTCCGGTCTCCTCATCATAAAATTCGCGGAATACGAATTTTATAAAGAGCTCCATAGCTGCTCGGACTTCCTCATCATCGTTTACCTGTAGATATTTGAGTAGAAGCAGCGGAATGTTCAAACGCTCTCGGCAGGCATTGTGATCGGGATTGGAGTAATCGAAATACATACTGTCGTAGTCGTTGTCGTAAACGAGAAATGCACCGTAGAGCGGACTTTCAGGATCGAGGCATTGCTGATTTCTGACAATGAATTTGACTCGTTTTTCAAGCAGTTCGGCGAATGGTATCTTTACCAAAATATCCGCCCACGTTGTATTTTCACCCGATATTACCTTGAATCTGTGTTCACCGACAGCTGATGGGATATATGTTACCTTGTATGTGCCGTTTTCATTGGTGACATCGAGTTTTTCACCTTTACAGAATACTTGAGGTTCATATTTGCACTTTATCGAAAGCTTTACGGTTTCTCCTTCGAATACCGTATAGTGTTCGGCTCTGACATCGATAAAGCGGTCGTATTCGTGCAGCTTTTTGAAAAAATCGTCTTTTCCGGAATGACGGAATATCTCCCAACGGAGCTTGTAGCTTTCGCCGCTCTTTAAGAAGAAGCTCGTAGGGCAGAGAATAAATATGCCACGGTCGTTGCTCTTACAGCCGTCCTGACAATAACAGTCGAATGCGCCGTCTGTCAGGAAAAGTCCGATGTTCAGGTCTGATTTTCCCATTTTAAGTGCGTTTACCCATGCTGTGTCATGACCGCACCAGATATGTGTATTGCAATGGTGTACCATGCACTCATCTGCATTTGTATAGCGGTCATTGAACGGAAATTCTATTCCGAAGTTGTCGCGGTTTATACAGATCACGGTTTCTGATATGTTTGTCAGGATGCAGTTTTCAACGAAATTTCCGTTTTCGGAAAATTCCCGTATGAACTTTACCGAAAGCCCTTTTCCTTCATAAACACTTTCGGAAGAGAGATCACCGCAGTTACAGGATATAAGCTCCATATTGCGTCCGTGCAGTCTTCCCCAAAGTCCGTTGCTCGCACACCAGTTCATATTATCTTTATCATCCGGCATACGTATGGAACTTATTGCGCCTGATGTTGTGTCGATGGTTATATCAAAAAAATTATTCTTCATTTTCAGATCTCTCCTTTTTATCATATTCTTGTATTTTCATAAATTTTCTTTTATAATCTGAAGGTGATAGACCTTCTATCTGGCTGAAAACTCGACTGAAGTAATGTGCATTTTCGAATCCGAGTTCGCTTGCGATGTCGCATATTGAAATATTCGAGCCGCGCAGCTTGGCTTTGGCATACTGTATTCGAACGATATTGCGGTATTTGAATATCGTACATCCCATGACTCTTTTGAATATTCGATTTGAGTAATTAAAGGTCAGGAAGAAATTCCGCTCAATATCATTGCCCGAGATCGGCTCTGCACAATTTCGCTCAATATATTCGGCGATCTTTCTCACGGTGTCATAGGTCTTTTCCGGTCTTGATAGGGTCTCACAGGATTTTGGAATATAGCTTGATTCCAGTTTTAAGAATATCAATCCGACGGCGGAAGAGAGTTCAAAGCGTTTTTCTGGCTCTTTATGCGCCGCATTCATAATATTTTTCTGGAGCGTTTCGGTTATCGTTTCAAAAAGCTCGGAGTCGTATATATGACTTGCCTGACGGATGATCACGTTTAAAAAATCATAGCATTTTACGCTGAACGCATCTGTGCGTATCGAAAGCTCATGCTTTTCCTTGAGATTTTCGGAGTATTTTTCTTCGCTTAATTCAAAGGTATGTATATAGTCGGAGCTGAAATGTATGTAATAATATTCGCAAAATCTGGATTCAATTGGCATTTGAAAGTCATCGCGGTCAAAAAGATAAATATCTCCCGGAAGCAAGGTTATCATTCCTGAGTTTGCGGAGAGCCGCAGACTTCCGTTTGTTATAACATAGAGTACATATTCGTTTAGTTTTCGTGTTAAGTGAGTTTTTGGTGGTATCAGAGTTTCTTTGCCGAGAAGCAATATTTTCAGAAGCTCATTTAAATTTATTTGAAAGCATTTCATGCGGAATATCCTTTATCGGTAGATGATCGATTCATATGTGCCTATCAGTTGTGATATTGTTTTAATTATATCACAATTTTTCACAAATGTAAATACATAATAAAAGTGAAATGTATACAATATCGGCATTTTTGATCTACCTGCAATGTAGTTTTACAGTAAAAAAGCAAAAGCCGAGAACGATCTATGTCAGAACGGTTCTCGGCTTTGATGTGTATAAAATTTTTAATTATGAGTTTTTGAAGCTATGTGACAGGTCAATTTTCGCTGTATTGCTGTTCAATTAGTTGATCTGCCGTACAGTTTTGGCTTTTTGAAAAGAGAACATAGCGATATGCATTGAACAATTTTTCGAGTGCGGCATTTCCGGGTCTTCTAAGGATAAGATTTCCGGAGTAGACACCGTCTGTTAAGGTCTTGAATTCGGTATAAAATATACTCTTACCGTTTTCATATTTAAAATATGCCGAGATCTTATTCTTATCTATGAAATCCTGAGCGATCAAAAGGTCTATCGAAAATGGGTAATCATCCTTCAGCAGCTCGGCAGAAAGGTTTTCGAGGGTCATATAATCGCCGGAAAATCTCAGTCTGCTTGCATAATGCGAATTAGATACAGATGTTCCTGTCGAAATGAGTACACTCAATATTCCGGAATTATTTACATCGACTCTCAATTCGACACGCTGATCTGTAGACAATGATACCGCATTAAAAAATATTGATTCAAAATATACTTTGAGCGCATCCTGATTGACATCTGCAAATCTTGCGATACTTGCGAACGAGCTGCTGGTAGTTTCAATTGAAAAATCATAAAATTTCATATTGGTGCGCAAATATTGATATACCTGGTACACCGTGCTGCAAATGTCGGCATATCCATCAAATGAAAGGCGCGACTTATTGCTTTTTTGCATATGCAGTGATTTTGCAAGCTCGAATACATGATTTGATTTTTTAAACAGCTTATTGAACACATCCGAATGCTCGACAGGACTTTCAATGATCGATGAAAGACTGCTTTTTAGATTGTATTGGATCCGTCTTACCGAATTTTCGATTGAGTAATTGTCTGCGAAGCCGGCAGTATAGAACTGTGTCGGCATAGCGAAAATATAAGCATTTACGCCGCATATGGAAGATTTGAAGATTATCACATTTGCAGACGTTTCAAGGTTGAAATCGATCCTTCCCGGAATTAACTCACCCGGTCTCAGAGCAAGTATCTTGCTTTCATCTATCATTTTTGCTATTGTCGAGTTTATCCGCGAGAGCGGTGTGTTAATATCCGCAATATTGCTCTTAATGACAAGAAGAAGCTTTTCATCGCAGATAAATGCCGGTGTCATGCGCAGTGTGAAGTTATGCTTGACGAGCAGGTCATGCAAATACTTGTCGTGGAGATTGTACATTTTTTCACTCTCCGCTATATAATATTTTGTTATACCAATTATACCATAAACTTATACAGCTTGTCAAGAGGTTTTGGAAAAAAATTGAAAATTATTTTTCACCGCGCATATTTTTTAACGCGGTTTCGAGTCTCAGATCTTTTCCTATGAACATATATGCCGAGAATTGACCGAATAATCTGCTGGCGATCCTATCTCCGTAGCGATGCGGAATCTCATCTCCGACGAGATTTGTGTTGATTATCATCGAGCGCATATTGTTAAGTCGGGTATTTATGAGATTGTAGAGTGCAGATATTGTGAATTGATTTGTAAGCTCTGTTCCGAGGTCATCTATTATGAGCAGATCACAATCGAAAAATCTTGCGTTGTTATATTCCGACTGCACATTCCTGCCGAATCTTTCGTTTTCAAGATCGCGCATAACATTCTGGAAGGTCTCATAAACGACATCGAATCCACGCTCTATAACGACTTTGGCTATCGCGGTTGACATATGTGTCTTTCCGAGCCCGGTAGCACCGAGAAAAAGCATATTTTTTCCGCTCTGCACTTCAAATTCATTGGCGAATTTGAGACTGTCTGTGAGTATCAGCTGCATGGAGCTTAGCTGCTCTGGGGATTGACGGCATCTGTCAAGATCGAAGGTCTCGAAGCTTTGAGTTTTTATCAGTGCGCCGATCCCCGAACTTTCATATCCTGCGGCGATCAGTTTATTTTTCATGCAGGAGCACATACGTGTTCCGATGAATCCGGTGTCATTGCACTTTTCGCATTCGTACTTTACCGATGAATAATCGGCAGGATAACCGTTTGCGATTAGTATCTGCGAACGGACTGCGCGGAGTTCTTCATTTTCGGCTTTGAGCTTTGCAATGCGTTCATCAAGCCCTTCACGCCCCTTCATAGCTTCTCCGAATATCTTTAGTCCGGTCTCGGAGAGAAGTTCATCTATGCGTGCAACATCGTCAAATTTTGTATGAAGCTCTTCACAGCGTTTATTTGCCGCATCACGGGCTTTTTGCGGCTTGCTGTCATATTCTTCTCTTATCCGTCTGTAATTTTCTGAGTTATATCCCATTTGCAGCTCCTTTAGGTCGTGGGATAGCTTCGCTTAAGTATAGCTTCCATGATCTCATCGGTCTGAAAGCCTGAGCTTTGTCCCTGTGGCTGCGATGCCTCTTTTTTCTTTTTGTAGGCTTCGAGCGAAGCGTCAACATCTGCTGCTGTGAGCAGTCCGGAGTTATGCCAGTTTTCGAGAACCTTGTTCATGTACGATACGTTTGGTTCGTTTATTTTATCGACTGTCACTTCCCATGCCTTCGTTATGACTTCGATGTCGAATTTCCATTCTTCGAGCCAACAGGTGAATAGCTTCTTTTCTTTTGTTGTAAGCTCACGTCCGGCAGAATTTGTCATTTTTCGTATTTGAGTCAATGAATCATTCAACTTCTCCTTGCGGCGGAGGTAATCATTCAGCGCGTCTCCTGTGCATATTCCTTCATCGAAAAGAGATAATGCGGTGCGCTCTATGTATCTGAGCGATTTTTTTCCGTTGTCGGCACAATATTTCACAAGGCAGCATATATAATCCGGACTGAGGTTCAAGTGGTCGCACAATGCAACGAGCACCTCTACATCGGCAGATGTGAATATTTTCCCAAGCAGCTGCTGACACATATCTATTATGTCTGGCAGATCCTTTGAAGCGGAGATTATATCCGCGCATTCGCTTTCGGAATAATGCGGCAGAGATGAAGCTTGAAGCGTCTTCTTTGCCGGTTTATCCGGTTCGGGCAACGGCTCGGGAGCTTTTTGAGGCGCTTCATCGGAAATTGTTATTATGCCGGCAGTTTTCCAGAAATTAAGAGCCTTTTCAAGTGCGCTGTCTGTGCAGTCGAGCTTTTTGCAAAGCTCTACACGATTTTGGGAAAAATCATTTCGAATAGAATCATCAGCTGCTGCCAATATCAGCACCTTTAATTCAAATCCACCGGCATCATTCAGAAATTTTAACAAGCCTTCTTTTGGGAGCGAGAGGATGCTGTTTCCCCATTCAATCTTCAGAAGGCTCATTTATTATCACCGTTTTTTTGATTCAGCTCATAGCACAATGTCATGAGTGAATCGCCCATATGGACATTTTCGATTATTATATTTGAATTCGGAAGCTCGATCTCGCGGCTTGCAAAATTCCATATGCCCTTTACTCCGAGTGATGCCAGTCTTTCGGCAGTTTCGGAGACCACTGTTTTCGGGAGCGTAAGAACGGCTATGTCGAGCGGATTTTCTGAGACATATTTTTCTATCGTATCCATTGAAAGCACGGTATATCCGGAAATTTTCGAGCCTATTATTTCCGGATTTATATCAAACATAGCAGTCAATTTTACTCCGCGCTTTTCAAATATCTGACTTGATGCAAGTGCCTTTCCGAGATTTCCCGCACCTATTATTGCCGCATTGTAGTTTTGCGTGACACCGAGTATCTCACTTATTTTTCCGTAAAGGTATTTTACGTTGTAGCCGTATCCCTGTTGACCGAATCCGCCGAAGCAGTTGAGATCCTGACGTATCTGAGACGCTGTTACGTGCATTAACTTCGAAAGCTCTCCGGAGGATATGCGCAGGATGTCGCTTGACAGCAATTCGCGCAGGTAGCGGAAATAGCGCGGTAAGCGTTTTATTACAGCAGGTGACACCTCATCGCGGCATATGTTGTTGCCAACGTGACGGCTGCTATCGGTTTTCATTATTGTGACCATAGCATTTTGCTCTGCGCGTACTGTAATCGCAGAGCAAAATGTTTCCTTTCTGCTCGTTTTCTGAGCGTTTTAAAGGTATTTACAAAATATATTCCTTAAGATCAGAGCGTCTTAATGGTGTCCATCACGTAAGAAGCGAACTCATCGCAGGTCGCACCGGTATCGCGTCCGGTTATGACATATTTCTTGTCCTCGAACATACATATATCAAGCGCACGTTCGAGCTTGTCTGCCTCTGCCTGTCTGCCTATGTGAGAAAGCAGCATTACGGATGCACGGAGCATAGAACAGGGATCTGCGTATTTTCCGCGGCCTTCCTTTATCATTCTAGGTGCAGAACCGTGGATAGCTTCGAACATTGCATATTTCTTACCGATATTTGCGCTGCCGGCAGTTCCTACACCGCCCTGGAATTCAGCTGCTTCATCGGTGATGATGTCACCGTAGAGATTGGGAAGTATGAATACCTTAAAATCTGTGCGGCGTTTTTCATCGACAAGCTTTGCAGTCATAATATCTATAAACCATTCATCAGTAGTTATCTCGGGATATTCCTTGGCGATCTCTTCGCATATGCGGAGAAATTTTCCGTCGGTGGTCTTTATGATGTTGGCTTTTGTAACTATCGAAACGCGATCCTTTTTGTTGCGTCTTGCATAGTCGAATGCGAGACGTGCTATGCGGTTTGTTCCTTCGGTGGTTGTAACGCAGAAATCGACTGCAAGATCGTCTGTAACATTCACACCCTGGCTTCCGACTGCATACGAGCCTTCTGTGTTCTCACGGAAGAATGTCCAGTCGATACCTTTTTCGGGAACCTTTACAGGTCTGACATTTGCAAAAAGATCGAGCTTCTTTCTCATTGCAACGTTAGCCGATTCGATATTCGGCCACGGATCGCCTGCACGGGGAGTGGTTGTCGGACCTTTGAGGATAACATCGCATTTGTAAAGCTCTTCCATTACATCATCCGGAATAGCCTGCATATGTGCAACGCGGTTTTCGATCGTGAGTCCATCGATCACCTTGAATTGTACCTTGCCTGCTTTTACTTCATCAGCAAGAAGATATTCAAGGACATCCTGCGAGGCTTTGGTTATGATCGGACCGATTCCGTCACCGCCGCAGATACCGATAGTAAGTATCGGAAGTGCAGTATAGTCAACGAAATCCTTTGCTGCGTTGATCTTTTCAACTCTTTCAAGCTGAGAGCGAAGCACTTTTTCGAAGCCTTCAAGGGCTACTTTGATTTGAGCGTCATAATTGTTCATGGTAATTTCTCCAATTCTTTAGGTTCTTATTGCGATTAGCGGGATATTTATTTCATCCTCAGTCAGACCGGCATGAGCCGCTTTGAACGGGGAGGGGTCAAATTCATATGACAGACTGATCTCGGTTTTGGCAACGGCTAAGAAGTCACCGATAAATTTTTCGGCAAGCGGATGATGGACTCCATCACCGAAAAGACTAACAGCTCTGTCATGCGGAATGAGTTCATATATTTCTCCGAAGGCATCATTAAAAAGCTCGGCGAATATCGACTGCATTCCATCCTTTACAAAAAGACTCATTGCTCGTCCTTCTATAGAGGGTTCGCGTTTAAGACATTGCTTTATATTCGGAAAGGCATCCATAAACACAAATTTTGTGTCTTTCATTCCGTGGTCTGCGGTCACGATTATAAGCGAATCCGAGAGTTCATTGCAAAGTCCTTCAGCATTTTTATTTATCTTTTCTATATGCTTTTTTATTATCGGATGATCTGTGCCGAGATCATGCATATCATAGTCGGGGAGTGGTGAATAGCCGTAGATATATTTTATTTGCGGTTTATCGCAGAGCTGCCTGGCTTTCGAAAACAGGGTGTCAATATCTTTGGCACGAATATCAGAGAAGGGCGAAATAAAATATGATGGAATGCCCTTTTCCTTCAATCGTTCGAATATCGAATTATACGGCAAAAAGCTTTGTGCCACATTATAATCTGCTGCGGCTTCTCCGTGGTAGGTGTTCGGATATAATTCAACTGTTTTGTCGATCTTGTCAAAATACAGTGACCAACCGAGCCAACCATGCTCGATCGGGGTTTTTCCGGTTATAACAGAGGTCGTTGCGGCAGTAGTTGTCGGCGGAAAGACAGATGATATTGTATCGACAAGATTTTTCCTTAAAAACGATTTCGACGAGAGATGCTTTTTTAAGATGGATGTTCCCATTCTGTCAAATAAAAGCAGTATGATATTTTTATAACTGTGATCTAATAGCTTATCAAGTGCTGTTAAGGAGCTATGTGAGGTATCGAGTCCGTAATGCTTTTCAATTGATGAAATAAGCGATACGAGACAGTTATCGTAATCTATATACATATGCTCCTCCAAATATGATCATTCGTGAGTTTCCACATTTTCAACCGAGTTTTCCACAGACAGATATGAATGATCTTGTCGAAAAAATCGATTTTTTGCGGATTTTTCTGAATGCGCTCCGAGTTTTACCAAGGGTTTTAAACATCATGTGGAAAAACTATTCGACTTTTCAACAGGTTATTTAAGTTATCAGTATATTATTTCGACCGCTTGCAAATGCGTTGAGTGATGTATCTGAACGAATGCCTGCAAGAAATTCGTAGTATCCCTGTGCGGCGATCATAGCTCCGTTGTCACCACATAGTGAACGGGGCGGCATATAAAACTTCAGACCGCGTTTTGCGCAGAATTTTTCAAGACCATCGCGAAGATGTGAATTTGCTGCTACACCGCCGGCTATCACTATTTTATCAAGACCGGTCTGATCTACTGCCATTCCGAGCTTCTTGATGACCGATGATACTACCGATCTTGTAAATGAGGCAGCAACGTCTTCTCGACTGTATGACTCACCTTTCTGATCACAGTTATGCAGATAATTTATGACCGAGGTCTTGAGTCCACTAAATGAAAAGTCGAGGTTGTCACCGACCACCGCCGCAGATGGGAATTTTATCGAATCCGGGTCTCCTATCGAAGCGAGCCTGTCCATCTCGGCACCTCCGGGATATGGCAGTCCCATTACACGACCGACCTTGTCAAAGGCTTCGCCGATAGCGTCATCGCGAGTCCTTCCGATAGTTTCATATGTCGTATAATCGGAGACTTTTATAAGGCTTGTGTGACCGCCTGAGGCAACAAGAGCCAAAAATGGCGGCTTAAGCTCTTTATGAACAAAATAATTTGCCGCCGTGTGTCCCTTTATATGATTTACGGGGATCAGCGGAATATTATTGGCATATGCGAGTGATTTAGCAAAGCTGACTCCAACGAGCAATGCGCCTATGAGTCCGGGAGTGTTTGTGACGGCTATCGCATCTATATCCGAAAGATTCACATTTGCAGTTTCAAGAGCTTCATAGGTTATCTTTGATATGGCATCGCAGTGTGCGCGGCTTGCAATTTCAGGAACCACACCGCCATATAGCTTGTGCGTTTCTATCTGCGAAGCGACTATATTTGAAAGTATTTTCTTTTCTTCACCGCAAAATTCGCATACTGATGCCGATGTTTCATCGCAGGAGCTTTCGAATGACAGTATTAGGATTTTGTTTTCCATAAGTATTTAAGACCTCCCAAAGCTCATGAGAATCGCGTTTTCACGCGGATTGTGGTAAAAATTTTTACGTATACCATCGGCTGTGAAGCCTTGAGCTTCATATAGAGCCTTAGCCGCGAGATTTGATTCGCGTACCTCAAGGTATAGAGTATCTATATTTGGTACTTTTTTTAATTCTTCGATCAATGCTCGACCGATCCCTCTTCGGCGGTATTCGGCATTCACGGCGATATTCGTGATGTCTCCTTCGTTTCCCGAAATATAGAGCCCCGCATATCCGACTATTCTTTCACCGTTTACGGTGCGTTCGACCGCTGCAAACGCAACTGTAAAATCAAGAGCGAAAAAATCTTCGAAATTTTTTCTGCTCCATGGAAGTGAGAAGCATTCTTTTTCGAGTTCGCAAAGCTCTGGAATATCATCTATTGTTGCTGTTCGTATTATCATGATTACTGATTTGTTCCGCCTGATGTGCTGTACGGAATATATTTTTCAAGCACCTCGCCGACATCGACACAGGTCTGAGTCGAGCGGTCATATATATAGTGTCCATAGTAATAGATCACTGAGGCTCCCTCATCGGTCGGCTCTATGGTTGTCATATTGAGAATGTAGAGCAGATTATAATATATTCCGGGATATTCATCCGATTCGAATTTAAGCTTATAGCTTTTGCCGGAGCTCGGGACAGAGCATTTTTCACCGCTTTCATATGCGTCTATGAGAGCATTTATATCCGCTTCATCGGTTATTTGACCGAGAGCGGTGGTTATCGTGCTTTCAACGCAGATATATATCTTATCTGTGCCGAAAGTTTCGAGTGTCGGCAGAGTCAGCTTGTCGGAATACCAAAGACCCCCGATACCTTCATATAATTCTGATATCCAGTCGGATGTAGACTGTCCGCTTATCGGATACAGCTCTGTTTTTGATTTTGCGGTCTTTGCGTAGACTTCATCCTCTGTACGCGACGGCTCAAAGCATATCGGGGCTGCGATATAAGTTATATCGTTTTGAGTATCTATGAGCTTCCCGTTTTCCTCTTTAAGCGTCATGGTGCATGAGGCAAAGGATATTGTTGTGAGCAGTATCAAAAGCAGGCATAGTACTTTTTTCATTATCAATACCCGAACTTTCCGGACAGGCTGTCATCGTCTTCTATCCAGCTCGTAACGGGAATTGTTTTGAATGTGTCTTTTCCTGTGCGGATTATTACAGTCTCTATGCCTGCGTTTATGACCATCTTTTTGCACATCATGCAGCAGTTCGTGTCGCAGACGAGTTCTCCGGTCTTGGCATCTATGCAGGACATATAAAGTGTAGAACCGAGCATCTGTTCACGTGAAGCGGCGATTATCGCATTTGCTTCCGAATGCACCGAGCGACATAGTTCATAGCGTTCTCCACGCGGTATCTGAAGCTTATCCCTTATACAGACTCCAATATCGGTACAGTTTTCGCGACCGCGTGGAGCACCGTTATAGCCGGTAGACACGATTATGTCATTTTTTACTATGATCGCGCCGTATTTTTTGCGAAGGCAGGTACTTCTTTCGGCAACTGTCTGTGCGATGTCGAGGTAATAATTGTGTTTTGAGACACGTTCCATAAATAAACGATCCTTTCTGTAGATTTAAAATCTATCTTGGCGGCTTGTATCAGAGCGTATTTACAAATTCTTTTAAGAACTTTTTAAATTCTTCTCCGATCTCAGGGTGCTTGACTGCTTCGGTGACATTAGCTTTTAAAAATCCCAATTTCGAGCCGAAATCGAATCTTGTTCCTTCGAAATCTATCGCAGTCATTCCTACTCTGTTCGAAACAACTCGCATAGCGTCTGTAAGCTGTATCTCACCGCCCGCTCCGGGAGGTGTCTGCTCCAGAATATCGAATATATCCGGAGTCAGAAGCACTCTGCCGAGTATAGACAGGTTCGTATACATCTGTTCGGGCTTCGGCTTTTCGATCATATCTGTGACGTTATATACTCCATCCTCAATCATATCCGCCTTTAAAGAGCAGTATTTCGCGACAAGCTCCCACGATACAGGTTTGACTCCGCATACCGGCTTCCCATATTTTTCAAACGCATCGTGCATCTGCGAACATACCGGTCTTTCGGACATGATAATATCGTCACCGTACAATATGTAGAACGGTTCGTTCCCGACAAAATTCTTGGCTGTAAGAACTGCGTGTCCGAGACCGCGGGTCTCCTTCTGACGAAGGAAATATACATTTGCGGTAGAGCATATCTTGCGCATCTCCTCAATCTTGTCCAACTTTCCTGAAGCCATGAGCTTTTGTTCGTATTCGATCGAATAGTCAAAGTAATTTTCTATCGCATCCTTGCCGCGTCCTGTTATTATAAGTATATCTTCAGCACCTGCTGCGGCTGCTTCTTCTACAAGAGCCGAGATCGCCGGCTTATCTACTATCGGCAGCATTTCTTTAGGAACTGTGCGTGAGATCGGCAGCATACGAGTGCCAAGTCCGGCAGCCGGAATGACGGCCTTTTTGATTTTCATGCTGATACCCCTTTCAATTTGAAACTTATACTATAATAATATATTATAACTCTTTTTTGTAAATAAATCAAGAGGTATTATGATAAATTAGCGAGAAAAGTTGATTTTTTGCTAAGTTATCTATTCTTTGCGCGGTATTCGCGTGGAGAAATGCCGAATGCCTTGATGAAACATCGATTCATCGAGGATACGCTCCCAAAGCCGCTTGAAAATGCGATATTAGTAATGCTGTCGCTTGATGACAAAAGAAGCTTCTGTACATTTTGCAGGCGAAGATTGTTGAGATATTCGATAAAACGGCAGCCGGCATATTTTGAAAAGATGTCGCTCAGGTAACATTCCGATATACCGATAACAGAAGCTGTCTCCGAGAGGGTGATATTTTCCTTAAAATGCTCTTTTAGAAATGTTATTGCTTTTTTGACATATTCGAGAGCGATAAGTGAATTTGATACCGATGAAAGAGAACATGAATTTTCCAAAAATTCGCTCAATATCATAAGGGCAGCAGATGTTGATTTAAATGATGTGTACTGAGTTTTTTCGGCTGAGGTTTCGAAAATGTTGTTGAAAGAATCGAGTACACGCTTAAAGGCTTTGTCTTCGAGGTGTCCGATAAACGGGAAATCGGCGAATCTGAGGATGTTTGCTATGTCCTGCCCGATCTCGTTCGGAGAGAGCTTCAGCGTGTATATTTTCAGTCCCTCGGTCTTGACCTTATGAAAATCTTCTGTGCCGAGTCCCCAGAAATCGCCCGGAAGTACCAAGCTGTCCTGTCCGTTTAAGGTGTGGATGCCATTACCTTCTACGGCTATTTCAAGTTCGAGATGGTCGTGCTGATGGAGCGGAAAGGCGGTTTTAAGGTCTGAGATTGTTGCGCGTATCCCGGCATGACTGTTTCTTAAGTCAAACGAATATTTTTGATAGTTGTTCGTTATGATATATCAGCTCGCTTTATCTTGTTATTTAGGCACTGAGCCTTCGGATATTTATATTATACACCAATATCTAAAAAATTGCAATATATTTCGAAAAATCGTATTGGTTTTATTTTCGGTTGTGATGTATAATAGAACTGTAATAGCGATCTTTGAAAGGATGGTTAATATTATGAAAAAATATGTGATAAACGGAGATTGCCGTCTTACGTTCGTTGACGAAGATCCGAATGTGATCGAAAAGAGTGAGATGACTATTGATGCCGAGATCCCCGGAAATGTGGAGCTTGATATGGAGCGTGCCGGCATACTTCCCGAACTTTTTTTCGGAAACAATATAAAGCTTCTCAGAAAGTATGAGTACTATAAGTGGCGTTATTCGATAGACATAGATATACCGAGCTTTGATGAGGGCGAGACAGTCTATCTGAATTTCGGCGGAGTCGATTGTATAGCCGATTATTATCTTGATGGGATAAATTTCGGTCATTCTGAAAATGCGCTTATCGAGCACAGATTTGACATAACGAATATCTGCCATGTCGGAAAAAATCTTCTCGAAGTTGAAATACATTCTCCGTTGCTTTGGGCGGCAAAGCAAAAATATGATTCGTTCGAGTGGGCATATGTGAACAATCATGAGGCACTCAGAATAAGAAAAGCCCCGTCGCAATATGGATGGGACATAATGCCGCGTGCCGTGACCTCCGGAATATGGAAGGATATAACGATTGAGATAGAATCAAAGAATGAGTTTGTCGATTTCTATATTACTACATCTGATGTCAGAGAGGATTCTGCTATAATAACCTGTGCATTTCAGGTAAAGACCGATACACCGCATTTCAGTGGACTTTCAGTTAGAATTTCGGGATATATCGATGGTAAAAAAGAATTTTCGGATGAGAGAGGGCTAAGCTTTGTTCGTTCGAGATATAACTTCATGGTCTGGAGTCCCAAGCTTTGGTGGCCACGTGGCTACAAGGACAGCGAAAATGCTGCTGTGTACGATATAAAGGCAGAGCTTATTCGTGACGGAGAGGTGATAGCCGAATATGACACGACACTCGGAATACGCACGGTAAAGCTCGAACGCAGCGAGATATGCGATGAATATGGCGGTGAGTTTTGCTTTATCGTAAACGGCGAGAAGGTATTTTGTCACGGATCGAACTGGGTGCCGCCGGACGCATTTCCGTCGAGAAACATTTCGCGCTATGAGATGATGCTTGACATGGCAAAGGATCTGAATTGTAATATCTTGCGCTGTTGGGGCGGAAATGTATATGAAGATGATAAATTCTTCGAGCTGTGTGACAGATACGGTATCATGGTATGGCAGGATTTTGCGATGGCGTGCGCATTTTATCCGCAGGATGAGGAGTTTTCCGGTATGCTGAAAAACGAAGCCGAAGCGGTGGTCAAGCGTTTAAGAAACCATCCTTCGCTCGTGCTTTGGAGCGGCGACAATGAATGTGATGCACATATGTATGCGATAGCAAAATATTATCCCGATGATAATATTTTGACAAGAAAGGTGTTGCCAGAGGTCATACACAGACTCGACCCGAACCGCTCATATCTGCCTTCGTCACCTTATTCGTGCAGATCGGTAATAGAACGTTCGTTTAATTTGAAGAAGACTCCTGAGATCGAGACTTGGATGCCGAGTGAACCGTATAAGCCGATACTTCCAGAGGATCATCCATGGGGATCGAGAGATTATTATAAGAGCAGATATTATACCGGACTAAACTGTGCCTTCATAAGCGAGATCGGTTATCACGGCTGCAATGATATTGAATCGATCAAGAAGTTCATTTCGCCTGATAAGCTCTGGCATTGGAAGGACAATGATGAATGGATAACCCATGCTGCCGAGATGAACGGTCCATCCGGAGGTTATGCTTACAGGATCAAACTTATGGCAGATCAGGTTTATGAGCTTTTCGGAAGTGAGCCTGAGAAACTTGAAGATTTTATTTTCGCTTCTCAGGTGTCGCAGGCAGAAGCAGACAAATATTTTATCGAGTCTTCAAGACAGCTCAAATGGGTCAGGAGCGGAATAATCTGGTGGAATCTTATAGATGGTTGGGAACAGTTTTCGGACGCGGTAGTCAGCTATGACGGATTCAAAAAATTGGCATATTATTATATTCGTTCTGCATCACAAGATGTTCTGCTTTCATTCGGCGAGCCTAAGGATTGGTGCATAAGGCTCTTCTGTTCGAACGATACGAGACATTCGGCGGAGATCGAGTACAAAGTATATGATGCGGATAATATGGATGAGCCTGTACTCAAAGGAAGAAAGTCAGTTGCTGCGAACAGCGCGATCGGACTTTCGGGAATGCGCATTTCTTATGCTGAAAAGAAGCTGTATCTTATAGAATGGACTTTGAACGGAGTCAGATATACGAACCATTATATCCACGGTTATCCGGCATTCGACATAGAGAAAATGAAGACCTGGGTAAAGAAAATATCCGAATTTTCAGGCGAAGCTGACTTTATAGAAAAAACAGACAGGCTTTGCTGAAATTGATCGTGTACCCTGTTTGCAAGTATTCATAAAGCAAGAAAAGCATCCGCACAGTTTTGGCTACGGATGCTTTTTTGATACGTTCTTATTAATTTTGATATAGAAAGACCGTGAATTTTCACATATTACGGATGGTCAACGCTGAAAGTATCCTGTAATACCAATACCGATGGTTGACCAATGATCGGCTCTTTTCATTTCATACCGTATCTCATCATCAGACATTGGAGTACCTGAGCTTACGGCTTCTTCGATCATCTCATTAATATCTTTTGGAACTGCTTCCCGATAAACTCCGACACTAATATTCTGAAATTGGTACGAGTATCCGTTTTCAGTATCATTAATTACACCAATTACACCATTGTTTTTCTCTTTCAAGACCTCAAGCAAATCATTCGCTTTAGCCTCAAAAGCGGATATTCCATAGATCAAAGGCTTCAGCATACCATCAATACCACTCAGAAACTCTATAAATTCCACTTTGTCATTGCTGTAATCAATTGCCATTTCGCTATCAAAATAATAATATCTTTTCCCTATAAGTTGACCTTTTCCGATTGCGGATTCGACATCAGATTGTTCCATTCCAAGGCAGACTGACGTACCATCGATCAAAACTTTATCTAATGGATATATCTCTATTTTCATATCGTTACACTCCGTCACCAAATCTCGATTTTCTCATTCTTCTCCAATAAAGTATATCAGAAAAGTGTTAAAAAATCTATCATTTTTAAAAAGTTCGAGTATTTTATCCGTGCGATCTAAGTATAGATCATAAAACAATTTGACCGTTATATCAATTTCCTACAAGTATCTTGCCATTGCCGATGGTACTTGTTTTTTTGGAAAGTTTACTTATACTGCTTGATTTTATCGGTGGTTTGTGGTATACTGATTGTAAAGTCTTATATAGGAGAAATCAGAATGATAGCCATCAGTTTAAGCGATGTTTCGCTTGAGTTCGGAACAGATGTAATACTTGACCGTGTTTCATTCAGTTTGAACGAAGGTGACAAGCTCGGTATCGTTGGTGTCAATGGTGCAGGCAAGTCAACTCTTTTTAAAATAATCACCGGAGAATATCAGCCTACATCCGGTTCAGTATATATATCAAAGGACAAATCTATCGGTATGCTCGAACAGAATACCGGACTTGAAGGCGAAAGTACTATACTTGACGCCATGCTTGATTCTTTTGCTTCGCTTATAGCGGATGAAAAGAGACTCGAAGAGCTTCAGTCGAAGCTTGATTCGGGGGACGAAGCCGTGATCGCGCAGTATACCTCTCTTGAAGACCGCTTTAAGCGTGCGGGTGGATATGAATTTAGGTCAAGATGCAAGGGAATACTCAAAAATCTGGGCTTTGACGAAAAATTTTGGTCGCTGCGCATATCAAGCCTTTCGGGTGGTCAAAAAACAAGATTGGCATTGGCTAAGCAGCTCATTGCTTCGCCGGATATTTTGATGCTCGATGAGCCGACGAACCATCTTGATATTGAGACTCTGGCATGGCTCGAAGATTTTTTATCGTTGTGGAAGGGAACATTACTGGTCGTATCGCACGACAGATGGTTTCTTGACAAGATAACCAATCGAACTCTGGAGATAGAGAATACCCATGCTACGCTCTATAACGGTAATTACACGAGATATGTTGAGCTCAAAGCCGAAAATCGCGAGATACGCGAGCATCAATACAAGAATCAGCAAAAAGAAATAGCGCGCATTGAAGCATATATCGAGCAGCAAAGACGTTGGAACAGAGAAAGAAATATAATTGCCGCCGAGAGCCGTCAGAAGGCACTCGACCGAATGGTAAAAATAGAACGTCCGGAGGAGCTTCCGGACAAGATCAGGCTCACGTTTACAAAATCCGGTGAGAGTGGAAATGATGTTTTGACTGTTCGATCACTTTCAAAGAGCTTTCCGAACAAGCCACTTTTTTCAGATCTGTCCTTCCTTGTGAAAAAGCATGACCGTTTGTTCATATCAGGTCCTAACGGATGCGGCAAATCCACGCTCATAAAAGTAATAGCAGACAAGCTATCGCCTGATTCGGGTGAATTTGAATTGGGCTATAATGTCACGGTCGGATATTATGATCAGGAGAATCAGAATCTAAATCCCGACAATACCGTGCTTGATGAGCTTTGGGATTGCTATGAAAATCTGACACAGACCGAGATACGTTCGGCTCTCGCATTGTTTTTATTCAAGGGTGATGACATTGAAAAGAAAGTATCGGTGCTTTCGGGCGGCGAAAAAGCAAGGCTCACGCTCTGTAAATTGATACTTTCGCGGATGAACCTTCTTATACTTGACGAGCCGACTAACCACCTTGATATAAATTCAAGAGAGGCTCTCGAAAATGCACTTTCGGAATTTGAAGGAACTGTTATCGCGGTTTCTCACGACAGATATTTTATTTCAAAGTTGGCTACACGTGTACTTGATCTCGGTTCTAAGCCGGCACTCGATTTTAAAGGTGGATATGAGGATTATAAGGCTTATAAGGCGAGAAATGCCCAGACCGATCAAGATCAGGTTGCTCAGGAAAACACAGATGCAAAAGAACAGTATCTTCGCTCTAAGGAACAGGCTGCGGCTGACCGAAAGCGCAGATCGCGCATAAAGAAAAATGCTGAAGAGACGACAAGGCTCGAAGCTGAGCTTGAAAAGATAATCGAGGCTCAGAACGATACTGAAAAGCAGAGCGATTATGTTCATATGAATGAGCTTTATGAGCGTCAGCAGCAGATAGAAGAGCGGCTTATGGAATTGTATGAGGAGGCGGAGAGCTTTGGCGAAAGTTAAAATGCTCGTTGTCGGCATAACTATGAATTGTGCCGGGACTGAAAAATCATTTTTATCCTTCCTATCCTGCCTTGATTTCGAACGATTTGATGTCACGTTACTCCTTGCCAAGTGTGATGGATTGCTTTTGGATCAGCTGCCGAAGGAAGTAAAAGTGATCGTCATGGAAAAATACGGCGATATATTCCTGCTGTCTGGCAAAAATGCGGCGAAAACACTTATTGACTGTTTTGTCAAGGAGAACCCATTTACACTTTTTGAGATATTCCCGTATTTCGTTAGGACATTGCTGACTAAAGGCGAAAAGCGTACTTCTGCCGCTACAAAAATGTGGATACATTTCATGGGAAAGATGCCTGAGATAAAAGAGGAATACGATGTTGCCGTTGCATATTGGGGAGATCGAACCATGTTTTATATGTGCGACAAGGTGAAGGCTAAAAAAAAGATAGCATGGCTTCATTTCGATTACAAAAATCCACCGCGTGATGATGATATTTACCGACCGTATTTTGAAAAATGCGATAAGGTCGTGACGGTTTCGGCGGCTATAGATGAATCCCTGCGCTCACAGCTCCCTGAAATTTCAAGCAGATGTGTTATGATGGAAAACATAACGAATCCGAGACAAATATGGGATCTTGCGCTTCGTGGTGAGACCTTCCCGGACACGCATTTTAACGGCAAACGGATATTGACTATAGGTCGTATCGGCGAACAAAAGGGACTTGATATGGTAGTTCCGGTGTTGAAAAGGCTGAGAGAAGAAAATTATAATATCCGTTGGTATGTGCTCGGAGATGGAGAGAAGGAGTATAAGGAACATCTTTCGGAAATGCTCGTAGATGCGGGAGTTGCGGATATGATGCTTTTTTTGGGTACTACACCGAATCCGTATTCATATCTCAGAGATTGCGATATATACGCACAGCCATCCAGACATGAAGGAAAGCCAATATCGGTCGAAGAGGCTAAGATCATGTTCAAGCCGATACTGGCATCCGACTATCTTTCGGCACGTGAACAGCTCGAAAACGGTGAATTGGGCATTATCTGCCCGATAAGCTCAGACGGCATATATGAAGGAATAAAAAAACTGCTCGATTCTCCGCGCCTTTGTGACAGCTTTACGGAAAAGCTGGCGAAGCGGAAATTCGGCAACAGTTATGAGATTGATAAGTTTTATTCTATGCTTTAAGATCGGAGTTAGGAGTTGATATAGTGAAATTACTCTTTAAACAGCGTTTTTTGTCATGGTTCGACAGCTATAACATATATTATATGAATGATGATATGGATGTCGAGTTGTTTGATTATGACGATGAGCATATCGCGTTCAAGGTCGAGGGACAGCTTGCATGGGGGCACTGCTTCCATATATTCGACAGAGAAGGGAAACTGCTTGGAAAGTTGGAGCAAGAGCTGTTCACATTCCTATCAAAATATAATATTGAGATTGGCGGTGAATATGTCGGTCGTGTAGAGCGCGAATTTTCATTTTTTACTCCGAGCTATCTGCTTGATTTTCGCGGTTGGCAGGTCGAGGGCGATATGTTTGGTTGGGATTATCAAATAAACGATGAGCGCGGTAATTTAGTCGCTTCAATATCGAAGGAGCTTTTTCATTGGACTGACACATACGTTATCGATGTCCCTGATGAAAAGGATTCTTTGCACGCATTGATGGTCGTTCTGGCTATCGATGCTGACAAATGCAGAAAATAATATAAAAGAGGATACTGCAAATATGCGGTATCCTCATTATCTTTATTCGAAATCACAATATATTGGTGAATGGTCGCTTGCATCGAGTGCGAATCGATCCTCGACTACATAAAATTTCTTAGCGGCAATATCTCCGCGGAAGAATATGTGGTCTATTGATTTTGTGTGATCCTTGTCGGTCTTTGAACCGTGATATTTTCCGTCTTCGCCGCGTATCGGATCTCCGTGGTGTGAAGAGATATTAGAGCTTTCGACAGCATCACTTTGTGTGAGCTTCCAGCCGGCATTGCAAAGGTATGTGAGTGTCGGCATTGAGTGATCGCTGTTTAGATCGCCCATTCCGACTGCCGGAGAATTGTATTTTTCGACTGTTTCGAATGCCTTTGCTGTGAGAAGTGCAGCGTTGGAGATCCTTAAGAGGTCGTGTTCGAGTACTCCGAAATGCTGCCACCAGAAGTGTGTGCAGAATACCGAAATTAGCTTACTGCTTGATATTTCTTTAAACACGCCATATGTTGCACCCTTTGATGGGTCCGGTGTGTCGGGATATTTTATGAATCCGCTGTCGATAAGTTCGAATTTATCCTTTTTATAAAGAAGCGGAACAAAATTATTTTCGACATATGCTGAAACATCTACAAAAGCGTATTCATTTTTTAAAGCTTTGAAAAGCTCTGATCCGTTCCAACTTGCCGTAGCCTCTTGAATGCCCAAAATATCGGGGGAATATGTGGATATTACCTGACCGATGCCGTTTTCACGTTCTTCGACCGGATTTCCGAAATAGTCTCCCCAGATATTAAAACTCATTATTCTTATCATAGTGGTCACCTTGTGAATATACTTCTAAACAAAAAGAGCCGTCATTAGAAACGACAGCTCTTTTGTTTTCAAAAATTCGATTATTAGCCTATCAGCCAAGCTTTGCGTAGTTGACCTTTACGCCGGGGCCCATGGTGGACGCAACGACGCAGCTCTTTATATACTGACCCTTGGTTGCAGCCGGCTTAGCCTTGATGATAG
>CAZRVL010000019.1:0-35474 GCA_964603455.1 uncultured Lachnospiraceae bacterium | reverse complement strand
TGCGCAGCAGCAGTTCAGAACGTTCTCGCAGTTGAATATCATTCTTCCGATGTTGCATGGTGGAATGACCTCGCACTCGGCATTGAAAATCCGGTAATTAAGAACGGATTCGCGAAAGTTCCGAACAAGCCCGGACTTGGCATAGATGCTCTCAACGAAGAGCTCATCGCCGAGCATATCCATAAGAAGTATCCGGGACAGTGGGAATCCACCGATTGCTGGAACAACGAATGGGCAAACGACAGAACATGGTCGTGATATAAGCTCGGTCTCATAAAAAATAAAAGCGTCAGACGATATTTTGTCGTCTGACGCTTTCCACATATAGGTGGAATATTATTTGAGGATCTCTTTTATCAAAAGTTCTCGCACAGCTTCGAGGTCTTCCTCCGGAAAATCTGTTTCGCTGCATTCTTCGTTCAAAAAGCGAACTTTCAGAGCCTTTTGGGGGATATACTTCAAATTTTGCGGAAGATATTCGAACATTCGAATGCCTGCTTCATATTTTGACAGTATCTTCTTTTCGCGCTTAAAGGAGAGTATCCTTCCGAGAGTAAGTATGTTTCCCACAAGGCAACGCATATCGTATGCGTAGAAATCATATCCTTCAATATCATAGCTTATCGCAGACCAAAATTCTTCGTCTGATATAGTCGGAAAAATATCATTGATCTCGCATCCGTAAAGTGTTATGCCGTGTTCCTTTATCAGCCGTATATGACTTGTCACATCACGATCAGGAAAATCGCTGTCGGCTATGAGACAATAAGCATTCGGGTCTTCCATGCGCTTTAGATAGCTTTCAGTCCAGAAGCTGCTGTAATGAAAAGCACATTTGCCGGGATCTTTCCAATTTTTGAGATCATCGAGCTTTACAGCCGATATTTCAATCGGACACGGAGAAGCATTGAGCTTAATAATATCAGCGGCGATTTCAACTCGCTTTTCTGGTGAAAGGTCTGTGTCGATAACGATCAGTAAGTCTATATCGCTGACATCCGAACAGAATGCGCCGAGAGCTATAGAACCGTGCAGATATACACCGATAAGCTTATCTCTTATATGTGCTTTCCAAACATCGACTGCATTTTGTATCTGAGCCGATATATTATCGGGGAGATCGTTGAATCCGATCAAATCAATTTTTTCCATAATATACAGTAAAGCTTAAAAAGCTTCCTTTCTTACTATTTCAATGTCTTCGTCCTGCACCGCCGCCGCGGGTAGAACCACCTCCTCCGCGAGAAGGTCCTGAGCTTCTGCCGCCGGACGAACCGCCGAATCCACCTGGACGACCACTGCCGCCAAAACCACCTGACGGAGGTCTTCCGCCAAAGCCACCACGTGGAGAACCAAATCCGCCACCCGGACGATGACCGAATCCACCGTGTCTTGGAGGCGGACGGCGGTCATGTCGGTTTCCGAACATAGTCCATCCGAGCAGACAGCCGAGACAGCCGCTGTTTGTATGTCTCATAATGCGTGATATAAGATATATTATCGCTACTATTACAAATATCTGCAAGATTATTATAGTTCCTCTTTCTGTTCTTGAAGCTGCAGCAGGATGTTGCTGCGAGTTATGAGCTGAGTTTATATAATCGGAGGATATGAGATTTCCGGAGGATGATGAACTCGGAGTGTGATCATATATCTTTCCGACTTCATTAAGCAACGCATCGAATACCTTGCGTATTCCGTCATCATATTTCTGCTTTGCAAAATCTGGTTCGAGATATCCTTCGAGAATATTGCCGATAGTTCCGCTGGTAAGTGATTTTTCGAGACCCTTTCCCTGTGTACACCAGTAATCATCATCGCCTATTGAAATAAGCAGAAGGACACCGTTGTTTTTATCCTTAGAACCTATGCCCCATTCGTTGAATATATTGTAGGCATAAAGCTCCAATTTACCGTCGGGAACAAAATCCTCGGTGATCACAACTATCTGCGCACCGGTTGAATCATACAGCAGCTTGTTCTGCGAAATGATATATTCCTTTGTATCCGATGATAATATTCCGGAGTTGTCCAACACATAGAAGTCATCGTTCGGCTCAGGCAGATTGGCAGCCGATACTCCGATCATACATGAAAATACCAACGCTGAGATCAGTATTATCAATGTGGCTATATTCAGTTTTTTCAATTAAATCTTCCTTAAAAATATAAATTATCCGTAAAGTTGGATCTCCTTAATGCCTACCAGATCTGCAACGAGCTTTGCCGGAAATTGCTCCAATGTTGCATTAAATTCACGTGCAGAATCATTGTATCCGTTATGAGATATGCGCTGCATAGCAGATTTTATGTCATCGTACAGACTTGAACGGAAACTGCGGTCTGTAGAATTCATTTCATCGGGATCGAGAAAGTCATACAGAGATGTCACTGCATCGAATAAGGTCTGTGCGGACTGATACTTTTCCGATATTGTTTTTGCAGATGTGAGAGCTGAGCGAGCAGAGTTCAGCTCGATTATCATAGTGTTGTCGGCATCTATGTATCGGAGAGCTATTGTTTTCAGATTGTTTGCGGTAGCACCGATATATTCGAGATCACTCTGGATAGAGTTTCCGTCACCGTTTTCACCGCTGTAAAATAAGTCTTCGGCTGAATTACGTATCGACAACAGTGATCGACGGCAGCCGAGCACTCCGGATATTATTATCACGACCGCCATTATCAGTATTGCCACAGGAGTTTTTTTGAGATATTTCAATTTGCTTCTCCTTTAAAGAGCTACAGTTACTTGCGCATTGCAATCAACTTGTTTTTAAGCTCATTTTCGATCTTAGAAAGCTCTGCCTCGGCTTCGCGGCGTTTAGCACGTCCGTCATTCTGTATCTGCATGACTTCATCGAGGGTCGATATGAGAGCTTCGTTTGTTTCCTTCAAGGTTTCAATATCTACTATTCCACGTTCCGAAGCCTTTGCAGTCTCGATTGTGGAGGTTTTGAGAGCCTCCGCATTCTTTTTGAGCAGCTGATTGGTTAGATCTGTGACCTGCTGTTGTGCATTTATAGCTGCCTGCGAATGTGCAAGACCGAGAGCTATGACCATTTGACTTTTCCAGAGCGGAATAGTGTTTACTATGATAGTTTGTATCTTTTCGCTCATTACGGTGTCGTTGTTTTGTATAAGTCTTATCTGAGGAGCCATCTGGATAGATATAGCGCGTGTGAGTTCAAGGTCATGTATCTTCTTTTCGAATCTGTTGCACATATTCGCCATATCGTTTGCCGCTTGTGTGTCTTCTGGCAGACCGGATCTCTTAGCCTTTTCCACCATTTCGGGAAGAGTGGTGCTTTGAACCTCATTTAGCTTTTGTTTTCCTGCGAGGATATACATCGAAAGCTCTTTGAAGTTTGTCAGATTTACATTGTAGAGCTGATCAAGCACCGCAACATCCTTCATAAGTCTGATTTGGTGATTTTCGAGATTTTCTGCTATCTTTTCAACGCTTACCTCAGCCTTGTCATATTTTGCCTTCATCTGTTCGATCTTATTGCCTTGACGTTTGAAGAAGCCGAATATTCCCTTGCTGTCCTCTTCTTCAAAATCCTTTAGCTCACCGACGAGATCGGTTATCATATCACCGATTTCACCGAGATCCTTATTGCGGACATTTGCAAGAGCATTGTCCGAAAAGCTTGCGATCTTCTGCTGAGAAGCCGCGCCGTATTGAAGGACTATGTTGGGATCTGTAATGTCTATCTTTGCGGCAAAATCATCTACTATCTTCTTTTCTGCCGGAGTGAGATCGATTGCCATATTCGGCTCAGCCTCCGGCTGAATCGTTTCGATGGCTGTTGTCTCGGTGCTGTTATTGCCAAATGGAGTAAGTGTGAGCTCCGGCATTGTGTTGTTTTCCATTATCTATACTTATCCTTTCAAAAAATGAGATCATATCGGATCGGCGGGATTTGACGCGCCGGATAGTCCTTCGGTTTTGAGCATATTTTCGAGGACTGTTATATCTGATGAAATATCTATTGCACGATCTTCATATAGATCGTTGAGTATCTTTTCAAATGCGGGCTTTATAGTGTCGAGTATGCCCTCTATTCCGCTTAAAGTCTTTTTTATGTTTTCACCTTTGATCTTTTGTGCCGAAAGCTCAAGGTAAGTGTTCATCAGCTTTTCGAGCGTTGGAAGATAATAATTCATAAATCTGCGTATCCTCGGCAGCTTCTCCGGATTTTTTGAGACATATTCGAACATTGTATTCATGAGCTCACGTATCTCCGAGAGCTTTGAGGCGAGCTTTGTATCAAGCTCATAAAGCTCGGTGCCGATCTTATCGAATTTTCGGATATACTCCGCGCCGGCAGAGATTGTTTTATCAACATCCTCAATACCCGAATGAGGTGCTTCGTAGGGAAGTGGGATACGCTCGATCTTCGGCGGAATTATCTTTCTCAATATTACAAACTCCGCAACCGAAATTATGATTATGAGCAGATAATGCAGAGGCTTGTACATTGGAAAAAGCATTGCGAAGAGTATCCAACTTACGGATATGACGTAGTATGGCGCGACCGAATAGCGCTTCACTTCACGAAATCGAGCATTATCGGTCGGTACAGTAGAATTTTTCATATGTAAGACCATAGCCTTCGTACTGCGAAAGCTTCCTTTAATCTAAGATACTTCTATTATACCATAAAAAAGTGAACTTGTACATAAGACCCCACGAAATTTACAAAATTATAACACATATGTCTAAGAAAGTTTAGGTCTGCAATGTTGCAATACCAACAAAAGGTTGTCGGATACTGTCTGTAACTTCTTTGGAAAAAAATGGAATAAGTACTTGAAATTTCCAAATACTTGTGGTATAATATATGTGTAAAATTTAATTTTGAAAGAGGGGGATACAATGAACAACTCGAATGAGACATTGATCGAATGTAGCATACGCCGTCCGGCGAATCTCGCATGGAGGATCGAATCAAACGGTCATGTGACTTATGCAAGAACCAAGGAGCTTGCGATAGAGCTTCACAAGAGCAAGCTCGAAATGTGTTCGCAGATCGAAGAGATACTCGCGAAATGTTCGACTGCTTCCAAAGCATAAGGATATATGCATATTAACGTATATCTGTTAAAAAATCCGATAGGACCGCTTCGAAAGAGGCGGTCTTATCATTTATGCAAATATTTTTATTTAAATTGCAAATTTTTTCGGTTGACATATTCGGCTTTTTTTGGTATAATAAAACCAAGCAAGACATTTTTGAGCTGATGACAAAAAATAAATTTACCGAAAGGAAACTTTTGCAATATGCAAAAGTAAAGGGCATAAAAATGATTTTAAGAGCACCGTCAAATCCGCTTATCACGGTAGACCCCTATTTCAGCGTTTGGTCGAATACAGACCATCTCACAGATGCTGACCCTGTTCATTGGACAGGCAAGCCGAACACTATTCGCGGTATCGTGAATATAGATGGTACAGATTACCGCTTCATGGGAAACGGCAAGGAAGCTCCTCTCACACAGACAAATATTGATATAACCGCACTCAAGACTATCTATACTTTCGAAGGTGCCGGAATAGAACTGAAGGCTGAATTTTTCACTCCCCTCTTCCCGGATGATCTTTCTATAATGACTCGTCCGGTAAGCTATCTTAAAATATCCGTAAGCTCGCTTGACGGAGCTTCACATAATACTACCGTAAAGCTCGCTGCTTCCGAAGAGCTCTGTCTCGACAAGAAGGGTCAGCTTGCCGTTGAAGTGAAGACCGAGGATTTTGACGGTATCAATGCTGTTCGTATAGGAAGCGCAGATCAGCCGATCCTGGCAAAGCGCGGAGATGATATTCGTATCGACTGGGGATATTTCTATATGGCTGCCAAGGATGCGAAGGTCGGAAGCGTAAGGTGCGATGAATGCGAGATGACATTTATAACTCTCGAAAAAGAGGTAAATGATACTGCTCTTATTGCATTCGCATATGATGATATATATTCGATCCAGTATTTCGGCGAAAATCTGAAATCCGTATGGAACAACGACGGAAAGACGATAGAGACCGCAATAACCGAGGCATTTGCAGATCATGATGCACTTTCCGAAAAGGCAGATAAGCTTGATGATAAGCTTGTACTCGATGCAGTAAGAGCAGGCGGAGAAAAATATGCAGAGCTTCTTCAGCTCGCTTTCCGTCAGGCTATAGCGGCTCACAAGGCTGTTCTCGATAGAGACGGTGAGCTTCTCTTCATATCGAAGGAATGCTTCTCGAACGGTTGTGCAGCAACTGTTGACGTAAGCTACCCGTCTATCCCGATGTTCCTCATATATAATCCCGAATTAGTTCGCGGAATGATGCGTCCGATATTCAGATTTGCCGGCAGCGATGCGTGGAATTTTGATTTTGCACCGCATGACTGCGGACAGTATCCTCTCGTAAACGGTCAGGTATACGGTGGTACGGACATAAAGTATCAGATGCCTGTAGAGGAATGCGGAAATATGCTGGTCATGATGGCGACCTACTGCATAGCAAGCGGTGATTTCAGCTATGCTAAGGAAAATTTCGAGACTCTTAAGACATGGACTACATATTTGACCGAAAACGGCACAGACCCTGCAAATCAGCTTTGCACCGATGACTTTGCCGGACATCTCGCTCACAACTGCAACCTTTCGCTCAAAGCTATCTCCGGTATTGCCGGAATGGGAATCATCTGCGAAAAGCTCGGACTTGCAGATGAGTCTGCGGCATACTTCGATTCAGCAAGAAAGCTCTCGATAAACTGGTTGCTCCGTGCTTCGAACGGCGATGGCAGCTATCGCCTTGCATTCGACAAAAAAGGTACATTCAGCATGAAGTATAATATCGTCTGGGATAAGCTTTTCGGAACGAAGCTCATGCCCTCCGAGACGATCAACGGAGAGGTCTGGGCAAACCGCAGACATTTCAATGCCTACGGAATGCCGCTCGACAATCGTGCCGATTATACCAAGTCCGACTGGCTCGTATGGACTGCTACACTCTGCGACAACAAGGCTGATTTCGAGTCCTACATCGAACCGCTTTGGAACGCTTACAATGTCATGCCGACACGTGTTCCGATGACCGACTGGTATTATACCACCACATCTGCTATGCGCGGATTCCAGAACCGTACTGTCATCGGCGGTCTTTTCATCAAGCTTATGGAATATTATAATACCGTAAAAGTATATTGATCATATTAAATTTGACGGGCGCAGAGAGCGATCTCTGCGTCCGTTTTCTTAAATTTGAATATTTTTGTTAATTTTTCCGAATAACCCTTGAAATTTTCACGAATATGATGTATAATAGACCTGTTCTTATAGTACTGCCGATATGTCGGTTTAATGCACTTTAACTGTGTGTTTCATCGTATAATATCCGTACCTATGTTATAGAAAGGACATTATTAAAAATGAAAGTTACAGAAATACGCGCTTCGGCTGATCCGTCCGGGATGAATGCACTTATATTCACACCTGAGAATGATGCGGATAATTCATCCGGTGAGCTTCCGCTGCTCATATATCTTCACGGTGCAGGTGAACGCGGTCTTGTCCATGATCATCTTTATCGTCACGGAGTGCCGAAGCTCATAAGAGAGGGAAAGCAGTTCAATGCGGTTATATTAGCACCTCAATGCCCGGAATGGGCGGTATGGGACAATGTTGTCGATGATGTCAAGCGACTTATCGATGCCACCGTTTTAAAATTCAATATCAAGCGAGATCGTATCTCGATAACCGGCTCAAGCATGGGCGGTTACGGAACATTTTCGATGGGTATATCCTATCCGACCTTGTTCTCGGGAATAGCTCCCGTAGCCGGCGGAGGAATGGCATGGCGTGCGTCAAAGCTCGTGAATACGCCTGTGCTCGCATATCACGGCGGTACAGATACAGCCGTTGTACCCGAATATTCAAAATTGATGGTCGATGCGGTAAACAGAGCGGGTGGAAAAGCTGAACTTAGCATTTTCCCGGGACTCGAACACAATGACGGTATAGATTTCGCATATCGCAATACCGATTTGATAGAACGTCTCTTATCGTTCAGAAGAACTGATTTTTCAAGGGTAAAAGAGCCCTGTGAAGATATATTTTAATTGATTTCAAAGGAGAAAATATCATGACCTACGGACTTCAAATGTACAGCGTCAGAGATTTTACAAAGGATGACTTACTCGGCACTCTCAAAAAAGTTGGCGAGATCGGGTATAAGGACATCGAATTTGCCGGCTTCTTCGGCAACAGCGCAGAGGAGATCCGTGCCGTACTCGACGCAAACGGACTTGTATGTAATGGTACACACACCGGTATAGGCGAGCTTGATAACGATTTTGCGGCAACCGTAAAGTTCCAGCACGGTATCGGCAGCACTAACTTTATCGTTCCTCATGCAGATACCTCCACAAAGGAAGCTGTCGATCTGCTTATAGATAAGTTCAATAAGTATCAGCCTATGCTCGCAGCAGAGGGTATCAACCTCGTTTTCCACAACCACAGCGGTGAATTCCTTCCCAACAAGGACGGCATAATCCCTCACATCGAAATGCAGAAGCGCACAAATATCGATTTTGAGATCGATACCTGCTGGGCATATGTCGCAGGACTCGACCCTGTAGCGACTATTACAGAGCTTAAGGACAGAGTTCATGTTATCCACCTTAAGGATATTGCAAAGCTTGAGGACGGCAAGCTCGAAGGCCGTGCGCTCGGAGAGGGCGAAGCACCTGTAGCTGCTGTATATGCACGTGCGAAGGAGCTCGGCATGAGAATGGTAGTTGAGAGCGAAAACCTCAATCCCGACGGAATTTCCGAGGTAACACGTTGCATGAACTATCTTCATTCGCTTGAAAAATAATGATCTTTAGATCAAAAATAATAAATACACAGGAGAAATAAAAATGGAATACGGACTTCAAATGTGGAGCGTTCGTGACGCTTCCGAAAAGAGCCTTGCTGAGGCACTCAAAAATGTAGCTGAGATCGGCTATAAGTATATCGAATTTGCAGGTTTCTTCAACCATCCGGCTGAAGAGGTCAAGGCTATGCTCGATGAATACGGACTCATCGTAAGCGGTACTCACTCTGGCTTCGGCGATCTCGATAACGATTTCGCAGCAGCTGTAAAGTATCACAAGACCATTGGCAACACCAACTATATCGTTCCCGGTGCTCCGTGGGATACAAAGGACGCTCTTTCCGCGACTATCGATAAGATCAACAAGTATAAGCCCATGCTCGCAGCAGAAGGCATCACTCTTGCATATCACAACCATGACGGCGAATTCAAGCCGAACAAGGACGGTCAGATAGCTCACGAGGAGATGGAGAAGCGCACTGAGGTAAACTTCGAGATCGATACATACTGGGCATTTGTCGCGGGTCGCGATCCTATCGAGACCATCACCCGTCTTAAGGACAGAGTAAATGTCATCCATCTTAAGGACGGCACACTTGACAAGCATGGTAAGGCTCTCGGCGAAGGTGAAGCACCTGTCGAAGCAGTTCGCGCAAAGGCTATCGAGCTCGGCATGAGAATGGTAGTCGAGAGCGAAGGTCTCCAGCCTACCGGTCTTGAAGAGGTCGCTCGCTGCATGAAGTTCTTAAGATCGCTCGAAAAGTAATCTTAAATAACATAAAATCCCTGTCGCAGATAACTGCGGCAGGGAATTTTGTTATTCTGAAAGCTTCCACTTTGTATAAAGTATAGAAGTGTTTGGATCGAATCTCGATGTGCTTTCATCGAGATAACGCTGATAGTATACGGTGATAAGGCTCTTATCGGGAAGCTCTACGGTCGCAGGATAACCGATGTCGGCGTTGTCCGATCTGCCGTCGATTATCATCTCGTCAGACCAACTTTCTCCATTGTCGTATGAGATCATTACACGCTGACTGTACGGAGCTTCACGGCGTGCATATGAGCATATAAGTGCGCCGCTTGAATGTAGGCAAAGATGTGGAGGAGATCCGGAAATGCCGGTGGCTTTGTATTCTGTCCAGGTGCAGCCGCCGTCAAACGAGCGAGTTGTATACATCGTAAATCCCGGATTGACTTCCTTGCCTTCTGCGCGTATCATACCGAACAGCGAACCGTCGGAAAGCTCTATTACGTGCGGCTCATAGAATTTCCACCAATCCAAATTAGAGGGCTTGTCGCAGAGTCCGCGGCGAGTCCATGTATAACCGCCGTCTGTAGAAGCATATGCGGCTATGACACGCTCGGTCTCGGGAGTCTCAAGCGATGAAGAATACATTTCCTTTCCGAGATAGAGTATAGTGCCGTCCTTTAAAACATTTGGTCCATGAGGAGCGGATACCGGTATTTGTATTGTATCGCTCCATGTGACACCGTAATCCTCGGATATACGGATGAAAGAACCGCCATTTGAATGCTTTTCCGGTATGCGCGGATACATATTTAACATACCGAGTATGGGGGCAACTGACATATCCGAAGCATTATTCTTCATATAGCCTGCCCAACAACCGTTATAGTATAAGTCTGTAGGATGTGAGAACCATGTGACGAGCAGTCTTCCGTTACCGAGATATAGTATTCCAGCATCACGGTCGTCGAGATATGTGTCGTTTATTACTATGGGCGGTGTCCAGGTCTTTCCACCATTTTTGCTGATATACATGGCGGTCTTACCGAATGGGCAGACATGCAGGCATCTGAAGGATGAAGATACCGCATATAATGTACCGTTTTCATCTATCGTGACCGAAGGCCAACCCTGATATGAAAACAGCGTATTTTGAACTCGGTTGACTACACCGTGTTCGATGATCGTTGGAATAGTGTTCATGATAGCACCTCTGTTAATTGCTTTGTGTAACGGAATCAAAGATGTTTTTGAATTGAGTGTTTATGCTGTCTTTTATCGAAGCGTAGTAAGATGAAAAATCAGTACTATCTTTGTTTATCACGACTTCTGTGAGCGCATTGTAGGATTTTCCTGTTGAATCGAAATTATATGCAAAGTCAAAAACCTTGGTTTCATGTATTATTGTCAGAGCGTTATATGAATCCTCATCCTGCAAGGACTTATTTTTAAGAACTACATCAAAGAATGCGGGACGCAGATATTGATAGCTGTAATATGCCAATGCTTCGGCGATTATTCCCGTGCGTTCGGGGTCTTTTGTATTAGAGGGGATACATATGAGACCTGCGGCTACTGCATGATGATAATCCTGTTCTTCTTCGAGCTTTACCATCGGCAGCAGACCGAAATCGAAATCAAGCTCACGCAGATATGTGTGCAGACCACCTATGTCATACTGTGCTATGAATGAGTGTCCGGATGATAGAATATCATAAAATTGGCTGTCGGCAAAGGTAGCATATGAATAACCTTGGCTCACATATGTGTCTCCGGAATTTACGAGTCCGTACAATTTATCCACGAGATTGTACATCTTTTCGTTGTCCATATCGAGAGCATAGTATCCATCATCTGTGACTTTGGTTATATGCCCCATTCCACCGAACAGAATGCCTGTCGTTCCGGGAGGCAACAGTAAACCATATTGGTCGTTTTCGTTCATTTCGGTATCGCCGTTGAGATCCTGAGATACATCCTTTATGATCGAATTGAGCTGATCGATAGTCCATTTTCCGTCATATACGAGTTGATACAGATCGGTAGATATTCCGTAATTTTTAATATAATCTTTGTTAAATACAAAGCCTGCTGTTCCCTGATTGGTTATAACTATGTCTCCGGATGCAAAAAGTACTTTTCCGTTTATACTCAGACTGTCCTGCATTGCAGTATTCCACCACGGCTTTGAAAAGTCAACATATTCAAGCTCGTTCCAATCATAAAGAAGTCCTGAGGTTATCGAATCAACAAGTCCTGCTGTTGGGTGAGGAACTACAAAATCATACGTATTGTCATCTGCCATAATATCTGCGCTCAAATATGAGGTCGTTCGCTGACCTTCATCCGGAACTTCGTGCGCGGAAAATTTAACTCCGAGTAGTTCACTTACGGCAGTGTCGCGTTTATATGCTGCATCGTTTAGATAATCTCCGTTTTCTTCCGCTATATTCAGTTTATATCTATTGCAGTAATCGTTTATTGTGAGATATGTTACGGTGTAGCCGTCATAGTTCTTTGAAGGAAGATTAAGCTTATACTCATCATCGCTGTCCGATGTTGTTTCGGTATCAAGAGTCGTTTCATCAGAGGTTTGTGTATCGCCACTTCCGCATGATGCCGTGAAAAGGCAGAGTGCCAGTAAAAGAATTAACGCACGTTTCATGATATTTTCCTCCTAACATTATATTAAAAATTGTTTTTCTGAATACGCCGATATTCTCCCGGAGTCATCCCGAAACGCTTCTTGAAGGCGATAAAGAATGCAGATGGCGCGCCGTATCCGACTCGGCCTGCAATGTCCTCGATAGACAGAGATGTCCGTGCGAGAAGCTTGCAGGCGTGATTCAGCCGCACTTCGCCCAGCTTTTCACGAAAGGTTATGCCGTAACAACTTTGAAACAACCGTCTTGTCTGTCTTAGACTGAGATTCAGATGCTCGGCGAGCTGTGCTTCTGTCACCTGCTTCATGTACATCCTGTCGAGAAATATCGCGATCTTGGTCTCTCTTGCCGATTGACTGTCGATCTTTCCGAGCTTTGTTATCTGCTCCTTGTTTTTTTCACCCTTAGAGCCGCAGATACAGCGCAGCAGCTTTACAAAAAATATTTTCAGATATGCTTCTGCCATATCTCGGCTGCCGGCGCGACTTTGCAGCATCTCTGCACGAAGCTCGGAAAAAATATCCGAAGCTCCGTCTATCGGCAGTAGCTCTGCATCATTTAAAAGTGCAAGAGCTTTTGACAGAGCGTCATATGAACCTTCGCTGTTTTGAGCCGTGCTTTTGCTTATTCGGAATCTCAGAGTGTATTTTTCCGAATTTTTGGTATTCAAGGTGTTGTGCCAGCAGCCCGGCGGTATGATCATAACATTTCCGTGCGGTATGTCTATAACGCGCTCCGGATTCAAAAATTCGATCTTGTACGTTCCAGAGAGCATTATGTGCAGCTCGAATTCGGTGTGCATATGCTGTTCATACGTCATCGCAGACGGATCGAAAAAGCCCGAATCAAGAGTGCAGGTGAATAAAATATCTTCGACCGATACCGAAAGCTCGGTATGGAGTACTCCGGAATAATCAAGCAGCATATCAGTCGAGCATGAAGCCCTTGCCGAGATTTTCGAAAGCTGCTGCTTCGAGGGCTTTGCGTTCATCGGCAGTCAAGGATATGAAGGGCGGACGGCATTTACCGTAATCGAGACCGCCTATGTCGAGCATTTCCTTGCAGGCAGTCAAAACACCGTATTTCAATACCTCGGATATTATTGCATTGGCTTTTGACTGTGCGTTCAGCGCAGCCTTCATATCCCCGGAATGATACAAACGGTATATTTCAAGCATTCGGTCGGCTTGGAAGTTGTAGGTCGTTCCGATTCCGCCGTCAGCTCCTGCCGAAAGTCCCGAGAGCAGCATTTCGTCCGAGCCGTTGAAGAATACCTTATCCGGATGAGCTGAGCAGAGCCGTTCAAGCTGGAAAAAGTCGGAGCAGGTGAATTTCATGCCGCCGACTCCCGGAATTTCAAGCAGCTCATGCAGCTGATCGATATTCAGCGACATTCCGGTCCTTGCGGGAATATTGTAGATTATTACCGGAAGCTCGGAGGTGTCGGCGATAGACTGATAAAAATATTTTACTTCATTGAACGAATATCCGAAGTAGAATGGTGTCACGGAAGACAGCGCGTCCGCACCTGCGTTTGCGGCATGGCGCGAGAGTTCGAGGGTTTCACGCATTGAAGCCGAACCGATATGTGCGATGACGGTGAGCTTTTCCTGCGTTTCATCAATGACTGTCTCAAGGAGCTTTTCGCGCTCATATGCCGAACAAAGCACCATCTCTCCTGATGAGCCGCCGACATAAAGTCCGTGAACTCCCTGACGCATCAGATGTGATGTGAGAGCACGTATACGCGCAGTATCTATACTCTCTCCGTCATCCGTGAAAGCCGTCATCAGCGCAGGCATGATACCGCGCAAATTTTCAGGTTTCATATTTTTTCCTTTCGTTGACCTATAATAGCCATAACATATGTTATGTATATATTTTACACTATTTTGAAATATAAATCAATATTAAAATCTGACATTTTTAGAATTTTTATGTCAGCTTTCGAAATATATTTATTTGGATTTTGAAAAAAATAAAAGACTCACGATAAGTGAGCCTTTTAAAAATATCAATGTTATGCCAGAGTGTTTGCAACATCCATCATGTCGGCAAATTCTGCGTGCTTCTCGTTGCAGTAAGCCTTCATTTGAGCTATCTGCTCCTCTGTGAAGGAATCGAGATCGCCGTCCTTGAGCTTGCCCTTATACATACGGTCGAGCATCAGAGCATACTTTATCTCAACTGTAGTGAGAACGCCTTTATGTTCGACAACGACAAGATTGGATTCGCCCTTAAGGATAAGATCGACTGCATAATCTCCCATGCGAGCCGCAGTGAAACGGTCACGAAGTGTGGGAGTGCCGCCGCGAACGATATGCGCAAGACGAACGAAGCGAGAGTCTATTCCTGCCTCTTCCTTGATCTTAGCTGTAAGCATTTCGCCGAATTCCGCGCCCATGCTCTCCGAAACGACAATGATAAAGCTGCGCTGTCCATTTTCGCGGAGTGCCTTGAGCTTTGCTATGCAGGCATCAACGTCAAATCCGAGTTCCTTTACTGCAATAGCGGTAGCTCCGCATGCAAGTCCGGTCTCAACAGCGATATAGCCTGCACCATTGCCCATGACCTCCATGACTTCGCATCTTGCGTGAGATTCGCAGGTGTCACGAAGTGCATCGGCTGCCTTTAATACGGTGTTCATAGCCGTATCGAAGCCGATGGTGTAATCTGAAGAGGAAATATCGTTGTCGATAGTTCCGGGAAGACCGATGGTTGGAATGCCGCGGATGGAAAGGTCTGTAGCACCTCTGAATGTGCCGTCACCGCCGATTGCAACGATACCGTCGATATGATTCTTTTTGCAGGTCTCGACAGCCTTTGCCATGCCCTCTTCGGTCTTAAATTCTGGGCAGCGATCCGAATAAAGGAAGGTTCCGCCCATGCTTGCGATGGGATCGACTTCTGCCGCAGTGAGGGGACGGATCTCACCCGAAATGAGTCCGGTATAACCTTTGCAGATACCTACGACCTCAACACCGCGTGCCAATGCTGCGCGGACAACTGCGCGGATCGCGCTGTTCATGCCGGGAGCGTCTCCTCCCGAAGTCAATACACCGATTTTTCTGAAAGTAGCCATTGTTTTATCATCCTTTGATTGTTATAGTTTTGACTATAATATATTGTAATATATTTTTCGAAAAAAATCAAGTGGTAAATGCGAATTTTTTCAAATTTTCAGTAATTTTTACATATTGGGCAAATATGTATTATTTTTAGACTAAATATTTCGGCAAACTAAAAATATTGATAATATATGAACGGCCATCATATATGTATCTGCTTGTGAAATTAGTTTCAAAAAAAAGAGATGAAAACTATTGACAAAGTAAAAAACTTGTGATATAATATACTCATCTATAAAAATAGTTTTTTGAAAGGAATTTAGCTATGAACAAGTTTAACAGAACTACAGCGCTTATCCTGACCGCATTGCTGTCATTGTCGGCTTTCTCATGTGGAAGTGAGGAGCAAAAGCCGAGCACTCCCGATACTACGACCGCAGAAACGTCAATTGTTGAAACCATAGGTGTAGATATACCCGATGAACGATATAATGGGTATAAATTCCGCGTTATGGCATCGGATGACGAGGCATATGCGTCTGCGAACGAGGTATTTGCCGAGACAGAGACCGGAGATGTAATGAATGATGCGGTGTATAACAGAAACCGCAAAGTAGAAGAACGCTTCGGACTCAGCATGGAATTCGTACCTGTTTCGGGAGACAGTCTTATGTCTACCTTCAATCAGGCTGTACTTTCTGCTGACGATCAGTTCGATGCGGCTGTTACAACTACCAGCAATATTTCTTCTGCGGTAGCGAATAAGTATGTTTTACCGGTATCTCAGCTTAAATATGTCGATATACAAAAGCCGTGGTGGAATACACAGCTGATCGAGGCATCGGCGATAAACGGTGAGTCCTACTTCATGATGGGTGATATTGGCTTCGGATGGAGAGATGCAACATGGGTTCTCTGCTTCAACAAGCGACTTTACGATCTGTACAACTTTGACGATATATATACGATGGTTCGTGATGGCGACTGGACTCTCGATATTCTCGAATCTCAGTGCCGTGAGATCACGAGCGACCTAAACGGTGACTCGGTGATCGATAAGGATGACCAGTGGGGAATGCTCGGAAGTAAGACTGCTGGTATAGGACTTGTAACGAGCACCGGTATCACATCTGTTCGCACCAACAGCACCGGCTCGTGTGAGCTTGCGCTTGAGAGCGAGCGCAACATGAATGCACTCGACCGTATCCGTCGCTTCGTAACAAACAATGATCTTATGATCAGAGCTGAGGATCTGACCGGCTCGACTGATATATGGACAGATATTATAAACATATTCCGTGAGGGAAGAGCGCTTTACCGTATCTCGGTAATGCGTGACGTTGTAAGCCTGCGTGATATGAACGATGACTTCGGAATAATACCGCTCCCGAAATATGATGCGGAGCAGGAAAACTATTATTCGACCTATCAGTCATGGTCTGCGACCGGATATATCGTTCCGATAACCATCGAAAATACCGATCGCACCTCGGCTATACTCGAATATATGTCATCTGTTTCGAATGATACTCTGACCAACGCGTATTATAATGTTACACTTCAGGGCAAGGTCGTCCGCGACGATGACTCTTCCGAAATGCTCGACATTATATTCGATTCTATGACATCCGATATAGGACTCGCATATGATATTGGCGGTGTCAGAACCATGATCTCGACGATAATAAACAGCGAAACCGATAACATCGCTTCGACTTTGGCTTCGAACAAGGAAAGCGTAATGAGCAAGATACAGGAATTTGAAGAAGGCGCAAGAGGCGAATAAACAAGTCCCTGTAAAATAAAAATCAGCCGGAGAAATTTTCTCCGGCTTTTGCTATTTTTTCATGAGTATCGCTTCGGCAAGTGCGAGATCGAATGGGGTCGTGAGCTTTAGATTTTCTTTTGTGCAATCGACTGCCTTTACCGGATAACCGATATTCTCGGCGAGCATATTGTCATCTGTAGCAACAAAGCCCTCATCCTTTGCGACATATGCGGCGGCACGGTAAAGCTCGGTCTTGAATACCTGCGGTGTCTGAGCCAGCCATATTGAATCACGGTCTATGGTCTCCTCAATGACTCCGTTTAAATTCACGCGCTTTACCGTATCACTGACTTTGCACGCTGCCGTGGCTGCACCGTTCGAATATGCTGCACGGACGACCTTTTCTATCTGTTCCGGAGTTATAAGGCATCTTGCTCCGTCATGTATCGCGACAAATTCTGCATTGTCGGACACAGCTTCAAAGCCGGCGAGCACCGATTCCTGACGTGTGCTTTTTCCTTTGACTACTGCCTTTATTTTTTTGAATTTATACCTTCTTATAAATTCATCGTAAAGCTCAATTTCATCATCTCTTGCCGCAACGATTATCTCATCGATCAGCTGGCATTCCTCAAAGGCTGACAGCGTTCGAACTATCACGGGAATTCCGCACAGTGTCATGAGCTGCTTTGTCTTGTCTGAATTCATTCGTGTTCCCGCACCGGCAGCAACTATCACGGCGGATGTAAAATGATGTGTGTTTGCGGTTTTTGAGAGAGTCCGCAACAGATAAGCTATCTCTTTTTCGTTGATCTTCATTTATAAAAAACAGCTATAAAAGCTTCCTTCCTTAAGAATTTAATTAATCTTGTGCGTTTTAATCGCCGTACAGCAGAGTAAAGCTTTCGTAATGGTTATCGGTATAGTAAATAAGCCCATCGTTTGAGAAAACTATCCGCTTTGCGCCGCGAGAAGACTGCCCGACAGTTCCTATGTCGCATTCTGTGTATATCCGTCCGTCTTTTTCCGGGAGCAGTCCTTCAAGATTTTTGAATATATCGCCACCTATCGCACATCCCTTTGCGTATTCTTCGAGCGAACCGCCGTTCCAGCCGAGCTTTTTTGCCTCGGCTTTTGTTATGAAATTTTCGGGCAGATGTGAATATGTGTGTATATACAGTGCAACATCGTCTTTTTCGGTGTAATGTCCGAGTTCGGAGATTATTAATTCAGGCTCGGCATCAGAAACTGTATCCGCAGTATTTTGATTGACTACCGCATCCACTATGTCAAGTACGTTCGAGATCTCATCGGATGTACATCCGACAGCTCCGACCATTACAAGCAATGTCAGCAGCAGTGTAAATATTCTTGTCAAAATAGATTTTTTCATAATGATCTCCTTGTAAGCTTATATATCTATTATACCCTTATAAAAAGATTTTGTCAATAGCCGAGAGAAAATTTCGTTATATCTATCGACAATCACAAAATTATGTGGTATAATGTATGTGTAAATATATCCGAAGGATATTTTCGTATAATGTACGTGTATTGTCCGCGGATTCAAAAAATAATTTTCCATAAAAATTTACGTGAAATCTATAGACAGAAGCTCAAAAAGATGATATAATATATTAATATGGAAATTTGATCTGTCGAAGGGGGGCACATGGATGGATAACGAAAAAAGCAAAAACAAAGAAAATGATCGACTGAAGCCGATAGTAAGAATAATATTATTTGCAATCGCATCAATTCTTTCGCTGTTTGCGGTCGAAGCCGATGGATTTTTGAACATAATTCTTTTGATTTTTGGCTCGTCTGTAATGCTCGTTTCGGCGTTGACTGCGAAAAATACATTTGAAACGGTCTCATCACTTATGCCGGGTGTCGCGGCGTACATTATCGGTTTTTTGACCTCGATGATATATTCCGGTGATGTGGAATATGCGCTTATAAGAGCATTGCCGGCAGTATTTGCAATACTTCCGTCACTGGGGATCTGGACTGCTATGAAGTTTAACAAGAGCCGCAGCGTGTCTATAGCATTTTCGGCTTTTCTCTGTGTTATTGCGGTCATATTTTCGAGCGCAGTCAAGATAAAAATATATATCGGAGCTTTGGATATTTCCACCGTCAGAGCTGTGCTTGATGAATATTTTGGCTCTATAGGAGAAATGCTCTCGAACTTTACCTATGACAATGGAACTGCCGATGTACAGCTCTATAATGATGCAGATATTGCAAATATCGTAAATACCGCAAAACGGACGATGATCGGAACTCTCGGAGCATCAATGCTTGTATTATCGTATTTTGTAACGGCTGCGGCACGCTTTATAGCTGTGGTTCTCGGAGTTTATAAGATATTTCCGACAGATGAGCGCGATGAAGTGACGCTAATGCCAACAAAGGATGGCGTGGGAGTTTATTTCGAGCATATCAGATCTCCGTGGCGGATAGAGCTCTCAACTGTCAGCGCAGGAGTCGCTGTGGTAGCATATTTTGTTAAAATGCTGTTTTCGAGCGATGATCAATTGACTGCTGTGACGGCTGCCGAAAATCTTATGATACTGCTTTTGCCCGGACTTGTATATGTCGGGCTTCGCTCATTCATGATGCTGATCACCGGAAATTCGCGTGGAATATTCGGTATAAGGTCTCCGGGAAAAAGTACGGTCAAAGCAATCATATTTACAGTTATCGGAATTGCAATGCTTGTCGTAAGTCCGGCGGCACTTCTTCTGTGCCTGGCACTTAACGGAATAATAGATATATTCTCCGAAAATCTTCGCCGCAAGAGTGCGCTGAGGGTCGGAGAAAACAACAAGAGCGATCGAAAGGAATAAATTCAAATGTCCGAAAAACATGAAAAAAGGTCTCTTTGGCATGAGAAAAAGGTGAGCATTTCGCCTCGCATATTGCTGAGTGTCGGTACTGCGGCATTGTTCATGATGTTGTTCGCATTTATAATAAAATATTCTGAGCTTGATCCGCTTATAACGGGAGCGGTGATGGTGATATGCCTGCTTGCAGCCGAATTTTTTGTCGGAAGGCTGTATGGATTTTTCAGCTTTCGAGCTTCTGCCGATGATGAAGCATTATCTCCAATGCTTGGAAACATCACGCTCGATTTTATTCTAAAGCTCTATCTCCCGGTCGTCATATGCGATGAGAATGGCAGAATAATTTGGTATAATGACTCTTTTACAAGAGTCGCAAATCCGCGTGATGTCTTGTACGCAAAGCATATAGACAGCCTTTGCAGCATTTCGATGGAGCAGATACTCGAAAATACCGTTTCTTCACCTGAAGATGTCGATTCTGTCGATGGTGTCGAGGCTGTTGCATATGATCGTGTATTTAAGATAAAGGGCTATGAGATGACCGCACAGAGCAAAAAATATGTGATAACCGTCTGGAATGAACGCACGGAGCTGAGTCATCTCGCAAATCGACTCGCTGACGAAGAGACGATAATCGCATATGTAATGATAGATAATCTCGATGAGCTTATGCAGTTCGTTCAGGAAAAATATCGCTCTGCCTCTGCCGAAGTTGAGAAAATTTTGAAAGAATGGGCGGATTCGGTAGGCGGAATATTGAAGGAATATGAGCGCGACAAGTTCATATTCGTGTTCGAAGCGCGTTATCTCGATGAATTCATCGAAAGAAAATTCGATATTCTTGACCGAATAAGAGAGGTTCGTATAGGTGAGGGAAGTATGCCTGTTACCGTGTCTATAGGCATTTCGAGGGTACACGGTACACTTTCTGACAAGGATCACGATGCCCATGCCTCGCTCGATCTGGCACTTCAACGCGGTGGAGATCAGGTTGTTGTTAAAAATTCACATAATACGGAATTTTACGGCGGCAGGACGAAGACCGTGCAAAAGCGCACAAAAGTCCGTGCCAGGGTTATCGCAAACGAACTCACTCTCAACATGGCAAAGGCTCATAATGTGCTTATAATGGGACACAGAAATCCCGACTATGATTCTATTGGTGCCGCAATTGGAATAGCGCGGCTCGCTATGTTCTGCGGTGTCAAGGCAAATATAGTTGTAAACCGCTCCGACCCGAATATAAAGCAGGCGATAAACCGAGTCGCAAGTCTTTCGGAATATTCGGATGTATTCGTTGATAGCTTCGTTGGGCAGGATATGATACATTCTGACACACTTTTGGTGATTGTGGATGTTAATAATCCGGCGCAGTTCGAATCCTCGGATATAGCCGAGAATGTCGGCACAGTTGCTATAATAGACCATCACCGCAAGACAGGAGATTACAGCCGCCAGCCGGTCATAACTTATATAGAGCCATCTGCTTCATCGGCATGTGAATTGGTATCCGAAATACTTGAACAGGCTCTTCCGATAGGTGGGCTTCATCGAGAGGAAGCGGATGTGTTATACGGCGGAATGCTGCTCGACACAAAGCAGTTTTCGAGAAATACCGGAGTACGTACCTTCAGCGCAGCTCTGTATCTGCGTTCTGAGGGAGCAAATCCGGCAGAGGTACAATTGTTCTTCAAATCAGGACTCGATGATTTCATGCGCGAGGCAAAATTCTCGATGAATGTTGTGACCTACAGACAGATTTTTGCGATCTCCATGAGCGATGGTGACGGAAGCCCACAGGACAGGATAGCTGCTGCAAAGGCTGCAGACAAGCTGCTGTCGGTAGAAGGCGTAATGGCATCATTTGCGTTGGTTCACATAAACGACAGCGTACACATCTCGGCGAGATCATCCGGAAATGTAAATGTTCAGCTGATACTTGAAAAGATCGGCGGCGGCGGATATTATGAATCGGCAGGTGCGCTTTTGAAGAATGTCACGATGACTTCGGCTCTCAACAGTCTTAAGGAAGCGATCGATGATTATATGAAAAGAAAATAAGCTGTAAAAATATTCAGCAGCTTTATTTTGGTAAAAACCAAAATTTTGATAAATCAAACCAAGCTCCGAATTGGAGCAGAAAGGAAGCTTTCGTAAATCGAAAGCTATGGTCATAAAAATGAAGGTAGTACTCACACAGGATGTAAAGGCACAGGGGAAGAAGGGACAGCTCATAGATGTCTCCGATGGATATGCGCGCAATTTTCTGCTTCCCAGAAAGTTGGCTGTGATCGCAGACAACAAGGCTTTAAACGAAATAAAGGGACGCGAGGAGTCCGAAAAGCACAAGGCTGAGGTCGAGCTTGCAAATGCTAAGGAAGCCGCCGCAAAGCTCGAATCCACTCAGATACTTTTCAAGGGCAAGGTCGGAGCTGACGGCTTTATGCTCGGATCTGTTACCTCGAAGGATATTGCCGAAGCTATGAAGGCTCAGGCGGATATTTCGATAGATAAGCGAAAGATACAGCTCAACAGCCCGATAAAGGCATTCGGAAAGACTGTTGTTGAGGTAAAGCTCCATGCCGAGGTAATGGGCAAGATAAACGTCTTAGTCACCGAAGAAAAATAAAAAATGTCAGATATTCTTTCTACGAGAAAGCTTCCTTTCTCGCTGGAAGCCGAGCAGTCGGTGCTTGGCTCTATACTGATCGACCCGGAGACCTTCAATATCATTGCCGGAATACTCAAAAGCGATGATTTCCATGTTGAAAATCATCAGGAGATATATCTTGCAATGCAGGATCTTTATCTTCAAAATCGAAGTATAGACGTTGTAACGCTCATAGATATGCTCGTACACCGCGGAGTGCTTGAGCAGGACAAATGCGAAGAATATGTAAAGTTGCTTGTCGGTATAGTCCCATCGGCTGCAAATGCTGCAGATTATGCGCGGATAGTAAAGGATAAAAGCATTCTCAGGCATCTTATCGAGGCATCTAACGAAATATCCGATTCGGCATATGCGGCGCAGGATGATGTCGTCCACATAATCGGAAATGCCGAGCAGCTTATATTTTCGATAGCAGAGGGAAATGAGCAAAAGGGTTTTCTTCACATACGTGATGTTCTGGTATCGACTTATCAGCATCTGCATGATCTCAAGGAAAATCGCGAGGAAACGCTCGGAACTCCCACCGGCTTCGGTGATCTCGATAATGTACTTGTCGGAATGGGAAAGAGCGACCTTATACTTATCGGAGCACGTCCCGGAATGGGAAAGACGAGTTTTGCATTGAACATCGCTTCGAATGTTGCAAGAGCTACCAAAAAAGCGGTCTGCATATTTTCGCTTGAAATGTCTGCCGAGCAGCTGGTATCGAGAATGCTTTCGAGTGAGGCTCTGGTTGACAGCCACAATATCCGTTCGGGTGAGCTTACTGATGAGGACTGGGATAAATTGGCACATGCCTCTGCCGGACTTTCCGAGTGCGATATACTTATTGACGATACGACCGGCATAACCGCGACCGGAATGAAGGCGAAGCTCCGCCGTGTAAAAAATCTTGGGCTTGTAATAATCGACTATTTACAGCTGATGCAGTCGGACAGAAAGATCGATAACAGAGTTCAAGAGGTAGCGGATATTTCGCGAAATCTTAAGATACTTGCAAAGGAGCTTCAAGTTCCGTTGGTATGCTGTGCGCAGCTTTCGCGAAGCCCTGAATCACGTACTGACAAGACTCCGATGCTTTCAGACCTTCGAGATTCCGGAGCTATCGAGCAGGATGCTGACGTTGTAATGTTTTTGTCACGTGATTATTACGGAAATGACCCGGCGAAGCAAAATGTTGCCGATATAATCATTGCAAAAAACCGTCACGGCTCGACCGGTAAGATCACTATGGGATGGTTCGGTCAGTTTACAAAGTTCACTTCGCTCGCACCCGAAGAGGCGTGATGTAAGATCGGAGGCTGTTTTGAAGGATTCGATCTCAAATATAGTTAATAGAAAATTCCGCGAGCAAATAGCGAAATACCATATGCTCGATGAAAAAAATGGTGTGCTTGTCGGATTTTCAGGCGGTGCAGATTCTTCCGCAATGCTGCATATCCTGAACGATGAATGCAAAAGACGCGGGATATATTTAAAGGCTGTCCACATACATCACGGTATACGCGGTGATGAGGCAGATCGAGATGCGGAATTTTGTGAGAAAATTGCAGTGTCAATTGACGTGGATTTTGAGCTTGTTCGCGCTGATATTCCCACAATGGCAGAAAAATTGTCAAAAGGGCTTGAGGAAACAGCCAGAGATTTCAGGTATTCTGAATTTTTAAGAATAATAACGGATGACGAAAGACTGGATTGTTTGGCAACAGCTCACAACCTTGATGACAATGCCGAGACATTGCTTTTTAACCTTATACGCGGAAGTGGTGTCGGAGGTCTGGCGGCTATACCGCCGATCAGAAAGCTCGGTGAATATGATGTCATAAGACCGCTTTTGAGTGTTCAAAAACGCGAGATAATCGGCTATTGCAATGAAAATTCAATTGAGTTTATTCATGACAGTACGAATGATGATACGGTATATACCAGAAATTATATCCGTCACGAGCTGATACCGGCTATCGAAAAATTGAATCCGTCATTTTTGGATATAGCCGGAAGATTGTCAAATTTTGCGCGCACAGATGACGATTACCTTGACGCTCAGGCGAAAGAGCTTATCTCAGGCGAAAGAAAAGCAAAGAGCATAGCAAATGCACATCAGGCGATAGCTTCGAGAGCAGTAAGGCTGCTTTATTCACAGGTATCCGAGCATACGCTGGAAGCTGTACACATAGAATCTGTGCTTGGGATATGCCGTACATTGCATGGTGAGGTCTCGCTGCCTGATCGTGTGTACTGCCGAATAGAAAACGGTGAATTGATATTTTCACGCGAAAAGCGTGGCGAAGACATTGATTTTTGTTCAGAGCTTAAAGTCGGTATAAATCGTATTGATGGCAGTGATTTCGCGGTGATTTTGAGCGAAAACGGCGAAGATCTCGATCAAATTGAAAAAAATAAGGAAATATTGAAAAAAATTTACAAAAAGTCAATACATACCGAATTAAAATCTGATACAATAAATCATATGCTGTTTGTACGTTCAAGACATACCGGAGATTCATATGTGTTCGGCAAAATGACGCGGAAGCTTAAAAAGCTTTATAATGACAGAAACTTTGACGAAACGACTCGCCGGACACTTCCGATATTTTGCGATGAATTTGGAATAGTCTGGGTTCCGGGATTCCCGACAGCGGATCGTGTAAAGCCGGATGGATGCGGCTCTGTGTCGATAGATTATTATTACAATTGATCAGGAACTAATTATGTATATCAAGCTCCAAAGGAGCGGAAAGGAAATTTTTGCCGTTTGATGCAAAGCGTCATGTGCAAAATGTTATTGTTGCGAAAATGAGAAAAGATATTGCAAAGATCCTCGTATCAGAGGAAGAGCTTGACCAAATCACTACAAGAATAGCGAATGAGATCAGCAAGGAATATGAAGGAAAGAGACTTCTTCTGCTCTGCATACTCAAGGGCTCGGTAGTATTTATGGGCGATCTTATGAAAAAGATCAGCATACCGGTAGAGATCGATTTCATGAAGGTATCATCATACGGTGCCGGAACAAAGTCCTCGGGTACTGTTAATATAGTGTATGACCTGTACAGAAACGATCTTCCCGACATCGACATATTGATCGTTGAAGATATAATCGACAGCGGACGCACACTCTCATATCTGACCAAATATCTCAAAAATAAGGGCGCGAGAAGCGTTAAGATCGCTACTGTGCTCGATAAGCCCTCGCGCCGCGATCCTTCGGTATCCTTGACACCGGATTATACAGGAAAGGTCATTCCGGATGAATTTGTTGTCGGATATGGTCTCGATTATGATGAAAAGTATCGCGCACTCCCTTATATCGGAATCCTCAGTCCAGAGGTATACAGCGGCGAGTGATCGATATATAATTAATTTTTAGAGGTAACTATGAAATCAAACTACAAGATTCTGGTCTTCTATGTTCTCTTGATAGCCGTTATACTTGTGGCGACCGCCGCGCTCTTCGGAAATCAAACTACACAGAAGATAATATACAGCGACATAGATAAGCTGTTTTACGAAGAACAGGTCAAAGAGTTCGAGATCGACAGCGATAATCAGCTCGTTATTTTAAAACGCGATAACACTGTGGTCAGCTTTAAGCTGCGCTCGCTCGATGCGTTTTGGAATCAGTTCGGCGATATGATCGAAGAACAGTTCAGAGCTGGAACTATCGAGGCTTATAACATAGCCGAGCCTGTAGAACTTCCGTGGTGGATAAATCTCTTGCCATATGCTATAGTGATAATCCTGTTTATCGTTTTCTGGTTCGTGATGATAAATCAGTTTTCTGGTGCAGCCGGAGGAAAGGGCGGAAAGATCGGCAATTTCGGAAAGGCTCGTGCAAAGCTCGGCGCGGACGAGAAAAAGAAGGTGCTTTTCAAGGATGTTGCAGGTGCTGACGAAGAAAAGGCTGAACTTCAGGAATGCGTTGAATTTCTGCGTGATCCTTCGAAATTTACAAAGCTCGGCGCACATATCCCTCACGGTGTGCTTTTAGTCGGCCCTCCCGGTACAGGTAAGACCTTGCTTGCAAAGGCAGTTGCAGGCGAAGCCGGTGTCCCGTTCTATTCTATTTCGGGTTCGGATTTCGTTGAGATGTATGTCGGTGTCGGTGCATCGCGTGTGCGCGACCTGTTCGATACCGCAAAGAAAAATCCGGCAAGTATAATATTTATTGATGAAATAGATGCTGTCGGTCGTCACCGCGGTGCAGGTCTCGGCGGCGGACATGATGAACGTGAACAGACCCTTAATCAGCTCCTTGTTGAGATGGACGGATTTGGCGGAAATGAGGGCGTTATAGTAATGGCGGCTACCAACAGACCCGATATTCTTGACCCGGCTCTTTTGAGACCCGGACGTTTTGACCGTCAGATAACAGTAAATTATCCCGATATAAAGGGACGCGAGGATATTCTCAAGGTGCATGCTAACGGCAAACCCTTTGAAAAGGATGTCGATCTGCATACTCTCGCAAAGACTACCGTTGGATTTACCGGAGCGGATCTTGCAAATCTGCTTAATGAGGCAGCTCTGCTCGCAGCACGAAAGAACAAGAGCCTTATCGGAATGAACGATCTTGAAGAAGCAACCATCAAGGTAATGGTCGGTCCTCAGAAAAAATCAAAGGTCATAAGCGAAAAGGAAAAGCGTCTTACAGCTTATCATGAGGCAGGTCATGCGCTTGTCACAAAGTTCCTTCAGCCCGAGACACCGGTGCATCAGATCTCGATAATTCCGAGCGGAAGAGCCGGAGGATATACTCTGTCGCTTCCGAAGGAGGATCGTTCTTATCAGTCTAAGAACGAAATGGAGAATGAGATAGTTTCACTGCTCGGCGGTCGTGTTGCCGAAAAGCTGATAATCGGAGATATTTCCACCGGCGCGTCAAATGACATTCAGCGTGCGACCGGAATCGCAAGAAATATGGTGACAAGATACGGTATGAGCGACACGCTCGGTCCGATCGTTTACGGCTCTGAGCACAACAGTGATGAGGTATTCTTAGGACGTGATTTCAATACTACAAGAAACTATTCCGAGGATACTGCCACTGTCATTGATAACGAGATCAAACGTCTTGTAAACACGGCATATGACAAGGCCTCCGAGCTGCTTACCGAACACATAGAAAAGCTCCATTTTGTGGCATCCTACCTCATCAGAAACGAGGTCATGGACGAAGAGCAGTTCAATGCTGCTATGGACAGCGATATAACGCTTGAAGAGCTTGAAAAAATGCGTGATGACAAACGCCGCAGATCTGATGAAGAAAACCGCGTGAAGGCTGAGGAAAATGAAGCAGAGCGCATTCGCCGCGAAGCTGAGGAAAAAGCTAAGGCTGAAAATGATGAAAACAACAATATTCCCAAGATGAAGGAATGATCTTACAGACTCTGCAAAAACCTCATCATTAAATGTGAACCAGACTCCGAAACGGAGAGAAAGGAATTGGCATTATAATGGAAAATAAGATCAAAACCGCAAAGGCATATGCTGTCGGCTCGACAATGGGTGGAGAACTTATCTCGTACAACCGCAACGGTCAGGAGTATATCTGGGATGGCATTCCCGAATATTGGGCAAGCCACGCACCTTTGCTGTTCCCGACTGTCGGTGCTACTATAGACGGAAGTGTTAAATTTGAGGGGACTGCTTATCCCATTCAGAAGCATGGCTTTGCAAGAAAGCAGGAATTCAGACTGCTCGAACAGACCGAGGATAAGCTCGTATATGAGCTTTACGACAATCAGGCTTCGCATGAGGTGTATCCCTACAAATTCAGATTGCTTGCAGCACATAAGATAACAGACGATGGATTTTCGACCGAATATACAGTCGAAAACATAGATTCGAAGGATATATGGTTCTGTATCGGAGGACATCCCGGTTTCAGATGCCCGATGAATGCCGGCGAAAAGTTCTCTGACTATAAGCTGATATTCGATTCTGTGGAAAACGAAGATGTCATATATACTACAAACTACGGCGGAGGATATATAGATGCTGCTCTTCCGATAACCGACAAGCTTAAGAACACAAATGAGTGGGAGCTTGATTATGCTGATTATGATGTTGATGTGCTGATCGCTCCGAAGCTTAAGAGCCACAGCGTAAAGCTTGTGAACAAAAACACTGGTAATGGTATCGAGATGGATTTTAACGGCTTTAAGGCTGTCGGAATTTGGACTCCTCCGAAAAAGAATGCACCGTTCGTCTGCATAGAGCCGTGGAACGGACTTCCGGCATATTTAAATGAGACCGGAAATTTTGAGGACAAACCCTATGCAATAAAGCTGCCGATCGGCGAAAAGTATTCTGTCGGATATTCGGTAAAGGTAATTGACTGACAAAAAATCCCGCCGCGTGCGGGATTTTCTTTGATTTATGAAAATGATAGATATAAATAAAACAGCTAAGCTCGCACGTCTTAGGCTTACCGAAGAGGAGACTGTTAGATTTGAAAATGAGCTTGAAAAAATAATAGCATTCGCAGCTAAGCTCGGTGAGCTTGCACCTGAAAAAGAAGAAGCTGATATGCACCTTGTGAATGTATTCAGAGAGGATTCTGTCGAAGGTGTTCTTTCACGTGATGAGCTTTTAAAAAATTCTCCCGAAAGTCTTGACGGATATTTCAAGGTAAAAAGGACAGTAGGAGGTGAAGAACTGTGATAAATGAGCTTTCAGACGCTCTGAGAGAGCGCAGGATCTCATCGAGAGAGCTTACGAATACATATTTATCTAAGATAGAAAACAGTGATCTCGGAGCGTATTTAACGGTCTGCGGCGATATTGCTTTAAAAAAAGCAGATGAGATAGATTCAAGGATAGCTTCCGGTGAAGAGCTGAATATTCTTGCCGGCATCCCCTTTGCATTGAAGGACAATATCATGACAAGGGGCATAAGAACTACAGCGGCTTCGAAAATGCTTGAGGACTTCATCCCACCATATGAGGCGACCGTTTCTAAAAGACTTTGTGACTGCGGCGGAGTTATGCTCGGAAAGCTGAATATGGACGAATTTGGAATGGGATCTTCGACTCGAAATTCATATTTTAGACCCACATTGAATCCGCACGATAAAAGCAGAGTTCCGGGTGGAAGCTCCGGCGGTGCGGCAGCGGCGGTATCGGCCGGCGAATGTGTATATGCGCTGGGATCGGATACCGGCGGCTCTGTGCGGCAGCCGGCGGCATTCTGTGGTTGTGTAGGTCTGAAGCCTACATACGGCAGGGTATCGAGATACGGTCTCATAGCGTTTGCTTCGTCACTCGATCAGGTCGGAGTTCTGGCACAGAACGTATATGACAGTGCATTGGTATTGTCGGCAATATCCGGAAGGGACAGCCGCGATTCGACCTCAGAAGGCGAGAAAGAAGATCTTACAGATGGGATAGACAACGAAATAAATGGGCTTCGGATAGGTATACCCGATGAATTTTTTTCATCTGACCGCCTTGACAGAGAAATTAAGAACAGCGTAATGAATGCAGCCGAAGAATACGAAAAGAACGGTGCTGAGCTTGTTAGAGTCTCCTTCAGATCGCTCGAATATGCGCTTCCGGCGTATTATATGATCTCATCCTGTGAAGCATCATCGAATCTCGCGAGATATGATGGTGTTAGATATGGACACAGGGCGGAAAAATTTGATACGATCGAGGAGCTTTTTGAAAATTCGCGCTCGGAAGGCTTCGGTGAAGAGGTCAAGCGCAGGATAATTCTCGGAACGTTCGCACTTTCAAGCGGATATTACGATGAATATTATAAAAAAGCCGTTGAGGCAAAACGCATGATTTCGCATGATTTTGAGGATATTTTCAAAAGGTGCGATATTATTTTGACACCGACCACACCGAATACTGCATATCGTTTTGATGAAAATCCTGAGCCGATAGATGAATATCTCGGAGATATTTTTACCGTGCCGGCAAGTCTTGCGGGGCTTCCTGCATTGACGATACCATGCGGAATGGTCAGAGGTCTTCCGGTCGGATGTCAGCTGATTGGAAGGCGGTTTGATGAAAAAACAATACTCTGTGCAGGACATTTCTACGAAAAGATAAGCCTTAAATGAGCAGAAAGGAAGCTTTTGTTTGTCAAAAGCCATTGTCAAGATCATGAAATATATTGATGACTATGAATTGGTCTGCGGACTTGAAGTTCATGTCGAGCTTAAAACAGAGACTAAAATATTCTGTTCTTGTCCGACCAAGTTTGGAGCAGAGCCAAATACGCAATGCTGTCCGGTCTGTTCGGGAATGCCCGGGGCTTTGCCTGTGCTGAACAGAAAGGTCGTAGAGCTGGCGGTAAAGGCTGGACTTGCGCTGAATTGCAGCATAACCGAGTACTCACATGAGGATCGCAAGAATTATTTTTATCCCGATCTTCCGAAGGCATATCAGATCTCCCAGTACGATCGACCACTCTGTACCGGAGGATATGTTGACATTTTGTCTGACGGTACAGAAAAACGAATAGGCATAACGCGGATACATATCGAGGAAGATGCAGGAAAACTTATACATGATGGTGACAGGACTCTTATTGATATGAATCGCTGCGGAGTTCCGTTGATTGAGATCGTCTCGGAGCCTGACATAAGATCACCTGCCGAAGCTGCTGAACTTGCGAGAAAGCTTAGGGCAATACTAAGCGCGGTAGGCGTGTCCGACTGCAGGATGAACGAGGGTTCGTTGAGAGTAGATGTAAATCTGTCGGTAAGAAAGCGTGGAGAGCCGTTTGGAACAAGATGCGAGATAAAGAATCTCAATTCATTTGCATTTGTCGAAAAGGCGGCTGAAGCTGAGTATAAGCGTCAGGTAGAGCTTATAAAAGCGGGTGGAATCGTAGTTCAGGAGACGAGAAGGTTCGATCCGTCAGCTAAAATGACATACTCGATGCGGACAAAGGAAAATGCAAATGACTACAGATATTTTCCAGATCCAGATCTTGCCTGCATTCATGTATCGCCACAGGAGGTCGAAGCGATACGAAGATCTATGCCGATGTTGCCCGATGAGCGCAAAAAAATGTATATAGAGCGATACGGACTCACTCTTAAGGATGCGGAGCAGATGGTATCCGAGAAAAACTTGTACGGCTTTTTCGACAGATCTGTGGAAAAAACGAAATATCCGAAGCTGCTTGCAAATTTTATCCTTTGCGATGTATTGTCGATGACTGACGGAGAAATAAATATTCAGCCTGATGAGCTTTCGAGAACTGTGGATATGTTCGGAGATGAGCTGATAAACAGTTCAACTGCCAAAAAGCTTGTGAAGCTGTTATTTGAGGCAGCCGAGCGTGGTGAAAAAATAAATGTCGAACGATATATAAATGAAAACGAGCTTTGGCAGATAAATGATCATGATCTGCTTGATGGGTATATAAAGGAAGTCATTGATGAAGAGCGCGGACTTGTAGAAGCATATAAGTCCGGCAAGAACGGAGCGATGAAGGCAATAATGGGAAAGCTGATGGCGAAGACCGGCGGAAAAGCGAATGTCAAGTATATTTCTGAGGCGATTTACGATTTTATATGAAAAAATAGGGGCAGAAGTGATCTTCTGCCCTAAATTATTACTTATCAAGTAGTTTTGACAAAGTGTCAACAGTTGCATCAAGATAATCTGCATCCAAAAGCTCGATCATACCCTTGTCGCAGAGAGCGGCAAGTCTCGGATCTACCGGTATCTTTGCCAATACATTGTAGCCGAATCTGTCTGCGACCTCGGAGATATGGCTCTCACCATAGATGTTATATTCCTTTCCGCAATCCGGACATTTGAAATATGACATATTCTCAACGAGACCGAGCACGGGGATGTTCATCATCTGTGCCATGTTAGCTGCCTTTGCAACTATCATAGAGACAAGCTCCTGAGGACTTGTGACGATGATTATACCGTCAAGCGGTATCGACTGGAATACGGTAAGCGGTACATCGCCTGTTCCGGGAGGCATATCAACAAACATAAAGTCTACGTCATCCCAGATAACATCAGTCCAGAACTGCTTTACAGTACCTGCAATGACCGGACCACGCCATACCACCGGGGCGGTCTCGTCCGGAAGGAGCAGATTGACGCTCATCATTTTTATGCCTGTCTTGGAAGCGAGTGGGAATATACCGCCTGCGCCGTCGCCGGTCACGTCGCCTTTGACACCGAATGCCTTCGGTATCGACGGACCTGTAATATCGGCATCGAGGATAGCGGTATTGAAGCCTTTACGGTTCATTAAAACAGATAGCATGGAAGTGACGATGGATTTACCGACACCGCCCTTGCCGCTGACAACGCCTATCACCTTTTTGATATTGGAAAGCTGATGAGGCTTTTCAAGCAGCGACTGTTTTTCTTTAGAGGAACAGTTTGCCTTGCAGGTCGAGCAGTCGTGAGTACATTCAGACTCCACGCCTGCATCGGGCATTGGCTGCGAATCATCATATATCATAGCAATTTCCTTTCTTATATGTGATATATCTATTATACACCATTTTCGTAAACTTTGCAATAGAGTTCACTAAATATTTACACACGTCGGAAAAGCATAAATTATGTGCTTGATACCGCAAATTTTTTGAGTGCTATAACGATGATCGGGATGAGCACTATTTGACATATCATACCAGGAACTGCACCTGTGACGGTTCCGGCGATAAATGCGGAAAATATAAATTCATTTCCGTTCGCAACTGCGACTATGTATTTTACGATACCTGCGACGATCCTGCCGAGAATCATTGCCGAAATGAGTGATATGTAGATGTTCAATGTCCGCTTCGGGAGAATTTTATATAACAGACCTGTGAAAAAACCGTATGCTGCAAGCTCGAAGGTCATCGTAAACGCACTTGCGAGTGCAGGTGTTGCAAACAGATGGCATCTCAGCATAGGTGCGACAAGACCTACGATAAGCCCCCACATAGGACCTGACACGAAGCCGCAGAGCAGCACAGGTATGTGCATCGGTGCGAGAGCCTTTCCTATCTTTGGTATCTGCCCGGTGAAGAAGGGGAGTACCATCGCAAGCGCAAGGCAAACGGCGGCAAATACCAGTTTTTTTATGCGTTCATTTGATTTTGAGACTGCAATGTTCATTTTGTACCGTCCGTTGTGATCCTTTTTTCGCCGAGAAGTTTTATGGCGTTGCGGCTGCATATCTTCTCAAAAAGCTCGTTGGAAAGCCCAAGGGAAGTCAGATATTCCAGAGAATCCTTCGGTGTGAACCATGGAAAATCACTTCCGAAGAGCACACATTCCGGATCGTGTGCTTCGATCATTCGTTTTGCCGCAGTCATATCGAGATCGAAAGGAGCGGCAAGAGATGTGTCTATATAGATATTCCTGCGACCGATCAAAAGCCGTTCGACATCCTCCCAAAGACGATTTCCGCCCATGTGTGCGGCTACGAATCTGAGATCCGGAAATTTATTTGTCACCTTGACTATGCGTTCTGGAGTGCAGTGGATGAAATTCGGAGAATAGAAATCCCATCCTGCGTGCGCAACGACAAACAGATCATTTTCCACAGCCGCTTTATATATAGGATCGAATTTTTCATCATCTATAGTATGTCCCATATAATCCGGATGGAGTTTTATGCCCTTTATGCCGGCATCAGCTAAACGTTTCGCTTCGGAAAAAATATTTTCGCTGTCCGGATTCAAAGAGCCGAGCGAATAGAGCCGTTCATGCCTTGAACACTCTATTGCGAAGTCGTTCACTTTATGCTCCTGATGAGGATTTGTTGCTATATTGAGGACTACCGAAAAGTCAACATGGTATTCGTCCATGTGTGAGATAAGGTCTGAGATCTTACCGTTTCCGACATTTTTAATATTTCCGCAGGACGCAAGCTTTGGAATGGCTTTTTCTGCCAATGCGTCGGGAAATGCGTGAGTGTGGAAGTCTATAAGCATTGCATATCATCCCTCTTTTTAAATTTTAGGTAAAGATTATTATACCATAATATACGAAAATATAAAAGTGTTTTTTTGTGAACAAACTAAAATAGTCAAAAAGCTCATAAATCGTCGATAAATTTCTTAAATACGGTGAAAAATACATATTGAAAAAAAGTTGCGGATGGTTTATAATATTTATATAATGGGGTAGAATAGTGTTTATCTGTTTTGGGTGTCCGAACGCACTTAAAATCCATGAACATTCGTACCATTCAAAAAATTTTCGGAGGTAAATACATTGGGAAACAAAACGCATGAGTTCAAATCCGCGGCAGAGCTTCGCGCTATTTTCGAGACCGAAGCCTCGACTGCCAAGGAACGCATTGCATCGCTTTTTGACGAAGGAACATTCGCTGAGATCGGTGCTTATGCACACAAGGTTGCTGCTGAAATAAGCGGTGCTGAGGGTGAGCTTGAAGGGGTCGTCTGCGGATATGGTGCTATAGACGGTCGTCTGGTATTCGCTTTCGCTCAGGACTTCTCGCGCATGAAGGGCGCAGTCGGCAGTATGCAGGCAAAGAAGATCTGCGATCTTTATGACTTAGCCATAAAGAACGGAGCACCGATAATCGGTATCTTCGACAGCGCAGGAGCATATGTGCTCGAAGGCGTTGAAGCACTCGCAGGCTATGGCAGAATAATGAAGAAGGTGGCTTCGGCTTCCGGAGTTATCCCTCAGATCGCAGTAGTTGCAGGAGTTTGCGGCGGTGCGATGGCTGCTGTTGCTTCGATGTTCGATTTCGTTGTCGGCGCAAAGAAGGAAGGCAGCTTCTACGTAAATCCTCCCTTCATACTGAATAATATCGCAAAGGGTGCAAAGCTCGGAGAGATCGAGACTGCGGCAAAGGGCGGAACGATAGACGTGGCAT
>CAZRVL010000018.1:6297-35938 GCA_964603455.1 uncultured Lachnospiraceae bacterium | reverse complement strand
TTCACGATGACGAACGGCATTTTGGAGGAGCTCAAAAAATAAAAAGCATTATTGTATAAAATCGAAATCCCCCGAAGGTCAAAGACCTTTGGGGGATTTTTATATTATCTGAACGGTTTCTTGATCAATATTATCTTATTACTATCTCGCAGTCGCAGGGGTAGACATTTCCGCCCTTTATGACTTCACCGATAGAATCGGCTGTGATCTTTCCGAATTTCGGATTCTTGACCGAAACAATATCTCCCTTGACATCTGCGAACACGCTCGAATATTCAAACGCCAAGTCGCATCCGATCAGCGTGCAATTCTCAAGGCGCAGATTCTCGCAGTAGCAGAATGGCTGAGTTCCAGATATAGTGCAATTTTTTAGGGTCAGATTTTTCGAATACCAACCGAAATATTCGCCATCGATCTCGGTATTTTCGATAAAGATATTCTCGGCATGCCAGAATGAATCCTTCGTATTGAAGAAAGAATCAGAAATATGCGCATTCTTAACATACTGGAAGGAATATTTTCCCTTGAGCTTCAAATTTTTCACATTAATATCCGAAGAGTCCAAAAATATGTACTCGGATTCTATCTCACAGTCGTTAATATCGACCTTTCGGCACTTCCATCCAAATTCTGGAGAAACGGCAGAAACATTATCGAGCGTTATATTATCACATTCACGAAGGCATTTTACACCATTGATCTTACAGTTAGAAATAACTCCGTCACACGAATACCAAAGCGGCGCACGGCAGGTGTCTGTCATCACAGAATTTGAAAGCTTAAATTCATGCGAATGCCACAGCGGATAGCGTAAATTGAATTTACATTCAGACACATCTATTTTTCGCGACTCCTTGAGCGCAGATTCGCCATCGGCAGGACCTTCAAAGCTGCAATTGATTATTTTTGCGTCACATACCGCATACAGCGCACGTTCTTCATCCGAAACTATATTTTTTATCTCAGTCATTTAAAAAATTTCCTTTCATACTATTATTATATATAATTATACATTTTATTGAAAGTTTTTTCAATAGATTATTGTAAATAAATTTATAACAATACCGCCCATCGGAGCTCCGACAGGCGGCAATTTCTTTTCCTTATATCATATCAGATCATTCGCCGAATATTCCGAATTTTCTGAATCTTTCATAACGGCTCTCGGCTAAAAGCTCACCCGATACACGTGTAAGCTTGCTGAGTTCATCGACCATAAGCTTGCGTATATTCTCGCACATATCATCGAAATGCTCGAAATCCTCGGCGATAACCTCATCGGCAACTCCGAAATTCTTCATGTCCTCAGCTGTGATGTGAAGAGCCTCGGCAGCATCAGCGACCTTTGAGCTGTCCTTCCAAAGTATAGAAGCGCAGCCCTCCGGAGATATTACCGAATATATCGCATTTTCAAGCATATAAACCTTGTCGGCAGATGCCAGAGCCAATGCACCGCCGCTTCCGCCTTCGCCGGTAAGCACCGATATGACCGGAACTCTCAGTCCCATCATAGTCATTATGCACTCGGCGATAGCTTCGCCCTGTCCGCGCTCTTCCGCATCCGCACCACACCATGCACCTTGCGTATCGACAAAGCATATTACCGGTCTGCCGAATTTTTCAGCCTGCTTCATAAGTCTCAGAGCCTTACGATAGCCTTCGGGCTTCGGACAGCCGAAATTGCGTTCAATGCGCTCGGAGAGATCTGTACCCTTGTCAGTCGCGATATATGTCACCGGAATGCCCGAAAGCATCCCGATACCGCCTACTATCGCAAGATCATCGCCGAATCTGCGGTCGCCGTGAAGCTCGACTCTCGATTCTATGAGTTTGTTTATATAATCGACTCCGCCCGGACGATGGTTCATACGTGCCGCACGCAGCTTATCTCCTGCATTCATCATGAAACTTTAACCTCGTGGCAGCGCAGAATATCGCAAAGCACCTCAGTCATCTTGTCACGGCTGACTATGCTGTCGATAAATCCATGCTTTAATAAAAATTCAGCCTTCTGGAAGTTGTCGGGAAGCGATGTTCCGGTGGTCTGCTCAACGACACGCCTTCCGGCAAAGCCGATGAGCGCACCCGGCTCGGCTATGAGTATGTCACCCTGCATAGCAAAGCTTGCCGTAACTCCTCCGGTCGTAGGATCTGTCAGAACGGTAACATAAAGCAGTCCGGCTTCGGAATGCTTTCCGACCGCTCCGCTGACCTTTGCCATCTGCATGAGAGAGATTATGCCCTCCTGCATTCTCGCACCGCCCGAAGCGGTGAAGCCGATAACAGGCAGCTTTTTCTTAGTCGCATATTCAAAAGTTCGAGTGATCTTTTCGCCGACGACCGAACCCATACTTGCCATTATGAAGCGTGAATCCATGACGAATATCGCAGTCTTCACACCGCCTATCGAAGCAGTTCCGCAGACGACCGCATCATTCTCTCCAAGGCTCTCGGAAGCCGACTTCAGCTTTTCGGAATAGCCCGGAAAGTTCAAAAAATCTCGGCTTGTCAGCTCGTTGAACATTTCCTTGAAGCTGCCCTTGTCTACCGTCATTTCTATTCTGTCACGCGCCGAAACACGCAGATATTTTCCGCATTCGGGACAAATATAATGCGCCTCTTTAATATCCTTGCCGGGTATCTCCTTTTTACAGGACGGACAAACGACAGGCTTCGGCGGAGTAACTATTCCGAATATCTTTTGTTTAAGTGTTTCAAACATTTTCTTTTCCTTAAAAGTACAGCTTTACTCTGCGTCCTTCTTGCAGACGAACGAAAATTCGGCTTCGAGTGCGACCTCACGCTCTCCGTTTTCGTTTCTCACATATCCGACACCCTTAGCCATATAAAGCTCACCGAGTGAACGGACTATCGAGCATTCGGTCTCAAAAACATCGCCCGGACGCACCTGATGACGGAATTTCGCATTCTTTATTCCGGCAAAGAACGGAAGTCCGCCGGCTGTGTCGCAGATAAGGCAGCAGCTCTGCGCCATTATCTCGCAAAGTATGACTCCGGGAACTACCGGATGTTCGGGAAAATGCCCCTGTAAGAACCATTCATCACCGTTTATATGGGTATTTCCGAGCGCGAATTTCACGCCATCGCGTTCTTCGACCTCGACCTCACCGATGAGCAGCATCGCATCACGGTGAGGGAGATATTTCTTTATTTCCTCGTGCGTCATATCAAACCTTTTTGAATGCCAGGCATACATTGTGACCGCCAAAGCCGAGCGATGCCGAAAGCGCAACATCTATGTCAGCCTTGACTGCCGTGTTCGGAGTGTAATCAAGATCGCATTCCGGATCAGGCTCATTCAAATTGATAGTCGGTGGGATCATGCCACGGTTCAGAGCAGCTATGCAAGCTATCGCCTCAGCACCGCCGGCAGCACCGAGCATATGTCCGGTCATCGACTTTGTAGAGCTTACATGAAGCTTCGAAGCATTCTCGCCGAATACCTGCTTGAGAGCCGAGGTCTCAGTGAGGTCATTTAGCTTCGTTCCGGTTCCGTGAGCGTTATAATACACATTCGAATATTCTTCGGGAAGTGCAAGCTTTATCGCTCTCGCGACATCCTTCGCGGACGGATCGGGAGCTGTGACATGGTGAGCATCGCAGGTAGTTCCGTATCCGACTATCTCGGCAAGTATATTCGCACCGCGCTCTACAGCATGCTCATATTCTTCGAGCATTAGAACAGCCGCGCCCTCGCCCATTACAAATCCGGCACGTCTCGCATCAAAGGGCAGAGATGCCGCATTGGGATCATCGGCTGCCGAAAGTGCCATGCAGTTTGCAAAGCCTGCAACTGCCAACGGATATATAGTAGCTTCACTTCCGCCGCAGAGCATAGCCTTCGCAGCACCACACATTATAGCTCTGTAGCCTTCACCGATAGCAGTCGATGAGGTCGCACAAGCGGTAACATGAGCCATACAAGGACCATGCGCATTGTGTCTTATCGCAACGTTTGCCGCCGCGATATTCGAGATCATCTTTGGGATGAACTGCGGAGCTACACGTCTTGCACCGCTTTCGAGAAGAGTCGAATGCTCATGACAAAATGTGTCAAAGCCTCCGATACCCGAGCCGATGTAAACACCGAGCTCCTCAGGCTCGATTTTTCCTTCAATGCCCGACATCTCCATAGCCTCGTCCGCTGCATATGCGGCATAGACCACGAAGGGATCGTTCTTTCTTACAAAGGATTTGTCCAGTCTCTTAAGCGGATCGAAATCCTTGAGTTCAGCCGCCAAAGTATATTTTGAATCGGCGACATCAAAATGAGTTATGCGTCCGATACCGTTCTTTCCGGCAAACAGCGCATCAACATATTCATCAACCGAGCATCCGATCGGAGTCACAGCTCCCATGCCGGTAACAACAACACGTTTCATTAAAGACCTCCGTCTATTCTGATAACTTCTCCGGTAATATAGTCTGCACTCGCAAGGAATACCGCGAGTGCGGCGATCTCATCCGGGCGACCCATACGACCGAGCGGCACAGCCTTAGCAGCCTCTTCAAGTCCGACAGTCATATCCGTAGCAACAAATCCCGGCGCGATCGCATTTACGCAGATATTCCGCGCCGCCAATTCTTTAGCCGCCGATTTCGTCATTCCGATAAGTCCCGCCTTAGCCGCCGAATAATTCACCTGTCCGGCATTTCCGTCAACACCTGCTACAGAGCTTATGTTGATTATCTTTCCCGAACGGCGGCGGACGAGCAGCGGAGCGACCTTGCGAAGCATATTGTACGCGCCCTTCAGATCGACCGCAATAACCTTGTCAAAATCCTCTTCCTTCATCGAAATGAGCAGCTTATCGCGATTTATTCCGGCATTGTTCACCAGAATATCTATACCTCCGAAGACCTCAACGACCTTCGAAACGGTCTCATCGACCGATGCGGAATCCTCGACCTGACACTTGAACGCCTCAGCCTTGACTCCCTCGGCAGAAAGCAATTCAACGACCTCAGCCGCAGCCTCCTCATTTCCGGAATATGTCAAAGCGACATTCGCACCGGCCTTGGCAAATGCCTCGCAAACAGCGCGTCCGATACCTCTCGAACCGCCGGTCACAAGAACAGTTTTGCCGTCAAGCGTTATATTGTACATCAGCGACCTCCTCGGGTGTCGAGACATGGATAAAGCGTGCCTCGGGAAGTATGCGCGCACCGAGCTTTGTGAGCGTGTCACCCGGACCTATCTCGATGAACAGCTCGGCTCCGGCAGCGTTCATATTGCGTATTAGCTTTTCCCAGCGGACAGGATGATTGACCTGATTCGACATACGGTCACGGATATTCTCATCGTAGCTTTCGCCATCGAGATTCGACCATACCGGAAGTGTCGGTGTCTTAATATCGCAGTCGGACAAAAATTCAGCAAATCCGACAGATGCCGCGTTCATATACGGAGAATGGAAAGCTCCGCTGACCGCGAGCGGTGCAAAGCGTCCGCCGGCAGCCACGAAATCGGCACGCGATTCCTTAAGTGCCTCGCTCTTTCCCGAAATCGACACCTGACCGGGGCAATTGTAATTCACGGGGTACAAGCCATGTCTTTCGCATATCTCCTCGACCGTCTCGTTCGGCAGCTTCAATATAGCCGCCATGCCGGTGTCGGCAGGAGAATTTGACATAAGCTCGCCTCGCTTCAATGCGATCCTGAAACCATCCTCGATACTGAATGCACCTGCGAATGCAAGAGCGGTTATCTCGCCGAACGAAAATCCGGCAGTCATATCCGGCTTTATCCCGCGCTCGATAAGTGCTTCGGCAGCGGCGATCTCAGCCATATACAGACAGGGCTGTGCGTTTTGCGTGAGCTTGAGCTCAGCCGCATCGCCTTCAAAGCAAAGCGCAGTTATGCCCGGCTTTATTTTTTCGGCGATCTCAAATATGCGGCTGTCAAAGCCCTTGCCCATTCCGGGAAACTGTGCGCCCTGCCCCGGAAAAATAAATGCTGTTTTGCTCATTTCGACATTCCTTTCAGAAGCTCTTCGGCTCTCGTCATTATCTGCTCGATCATATCGGCAGCCGGCTCGATCTTGTTGACCATTCCGGAGATCTGACCTGCCAATACGCATCCTTCCTTGACATCGCCCTCGACCGCTGCACGTCTGAGTGCGCCGACACCAAGCTCGGCAACGCTGTCGGAAGTTGCTTCGGGTGCGTATTCCTTCTTTAAAAATTCGCGTGCGAATTTGTTCTTTATGCAGCGACAGGTGTTACCACCGAATCTTCTTCCGGTAGTTACAGTCGAAATGTCCGAGGCATCGAGCACCGCCTTCTTGTAATTCTCATGCACCGAGCATTCGGAAGCACACAGAAATCTCGTTCCTATCTGAACGCCCTCAGCTCCGAGCATGAACGAAGCGGCAACTCCGCGTCCATCGGCAATTCCACCGGCAGCAATGACCGGTATCTTTACAGCATCGCAGACCTGCGGCACAAGTGCCATCGTCGTAAGCTCTCCGATGTGACCGCCCGATTCCTGTCCCTCCGCGACTACCGCGTGAGCTCCGAGCTTTTCCATCATACGTGCCATCGACACCGACGCAATCACCGGGATGACCTTCGTTCCGGCGGAAAGCCATGCGTCCATATACTTTGTCGGCATACCAGCTCCGGTCGTTACAACGGCAACCTTTTCTTCGGCAATTATATCAGCCGCCTCGTCAACGAACTTGCTTTGGAGCATTATATTTACTCCGAAAGGTTTGTCTGTCAGCGAACGCGCAATTTTGATCTCATTTCTGAGCTGTTCGATATTCATAGCGGAGATTATTCCGAGTCCGCCTGCCTCCGAAACGGCAGCGGCAAGCTTTCCATCGGCGATCCACGCCATTCCACCCTGCATGAGCGGATATTTTGTGCCGAGCAGCTCTGTGATGCGGTTAGTCATTACTGGAGTGCCTCGATTGCTTTGACGAAATCGCCAATGGTCTTGAGATCGGGGGAAGGCTCAACGGTAACGTTGAAATTGTCCTCAATGTCCATGAGAAGCTCAGCAACGTCGAGCGAGTCCATGCCGAGATCGGCAGCAGTGGTTTCGGGGGTGATGGTGGATGCTTCGATGTCGAGCTTTTCTGCGATGATCTGAGTGAGTTTTTCGAGTACCATAATTGTTTTCTCCTAAAAATAAATAAGTATTTTTTAATTTTTAAATATATGTCAACGGCATTGCCATCGAACTTAAAATAGCTTCATTCCGATATATATATGCGGAATGTTCGGTGAAATATATTCACCATTCCATCAGCGCAGCGGCTGATGCAAGTCCTCCGCCAAAAGCGCAGAGGATGATCTTGTCTCCCTTTACAAGTTTTCCCGATCTTGCAAGCTCATCGAGCGCGATCGGTATGCTTGCGCTTGAAGTGTTTCCGAGACGGTCTATGTTCATATAGAATTTTTCCTGCGGTATCTTTAAGCGTCTTGCGGCAGTATCTATTATGCGTGAATTTGCCTGATGCGGAACGATATATTTAATATCATCGGCTGTCAGCCCGTTTCTTTCGAGCAACATATCCACATCGCGTGTTATCGAGCTGACCGCGAATTTGAAGGTCTCCTGACCTGCCATATGTATGAACGGCGGCTCGGCTTCAGTCTTGTCAAACGGCGATGCACCATGATAATGCGGTATTTTGAGTACATCATCACCACCGCGAACATCAAATGTTGAGTCCGTATAGCCTTCTCCGAGTTCAAGAACCGCAGCGCCGGCACCGTCTCCGAATATAACACAGGTCGAGCGGTCGGTCCAATCGACAATTCGACTGAGCTTTTCAGCACCGATAACGAGTGCCTTTTTGACCTTTCCGCGTGCAAAATAGCCGGCAGCCGTTTCGAGCAGGAATATAAACGCCGAGCAAGCAGCATTTATGTCATAAGCCATACAGGTCGCGCCTATTCGATTTTGAACCATGCAGGCGACCGACGGCGAAACATTATCGCCGCTGACCGTTGAAGCAAGTATCAGATCAAGCTCCTCCGGCTTAACTCCGGCAGACTCAAGGGCGGCATTCGCAGCACCCACAGCCATATCAACACAGGTCTCGGCTGTCGCGATGCGGCGTTCATGTATACCGACACGCTGACGTATCCATTCATCGGAAGTCTCAACGATCTTCGAAAGATCGTCATTAGTAACGACCTGTTTCGGAAGATATGAGCCTGTTCCGGTAATTTTGAAGTTCATGTTCTCCCCTCCTTGTTCTGTAATGTGAGTAGCGCGAATTTTTCAAAGGTTACCGATTTTGGGAAAAATTTTATTGTTTTTTATTTTCGATCTTCGTGTAACCTTTTTGATTTTCGAGACACTAATTAATATATAAGGAAGAATATTTCCGATACGGTAATCATGATCAAAACTAAAAAGGCGGTGAAGACTCTACCTTGGAAACATTTGAATCTATCTATGAGCAGTATTTCGGGCGGGTCTATGCCTTTTTGTACCGAATGTGCCGCAACGAAAGCCTTGCCGAGGAGCTTACGCAGGAGACTTTTTTCCAAGCGTTCAAATCCTTTTCGAAATACCGCGGCGAGAGCGAGCTTTTCACATGGCTCGCATCTATCGCAAAATTCACATTTTTCGCGTATCTTCGCAAAAACAAAAATTCCGAGGATACCGTAGACATCGAGCTTCTTGCGGACACTCTGCTCGATTTTGACAACGACCCGGAGGAGACCGTTCAGCGACGCGAAACAATAAACGCGATCCGCCATGCAATATCCTCGATACCCGAAAAATACCGCGATGTCGTGATACTGCGTCTCTATGCGGAGCTTCCCTTCTCTCAGGTCGCAGAGCTTTTGCATATATCGGAAAATTCAGCCAAGGTGATCTTTCACCGCGCCAAGAAACTTCTGTCGGAGGAATTAAAAAATGAACATATCCTGTGACATGACGATGGATCTCATCGCCTTATACTGCGATGGCATTGCCAGCGCAGACAGCAAAAAAGCCGTAAGACAGCACCTTGCAGGCTGTCCCGTCTGCTCCGCGGCATATGAAGCCTACAGACACAGAAACGAACAGAGAAAACATCCCGTGCCGCGTACCCCCGAGGAAAAATACGCCGCACTCGCACGCACAATGCGTCACCGTCAACGTGCTTCAAATCTCGGAATAGCCGCAATAGTTGCCGTCTCCGTACTGCTCGGAGTCTACAGCACCTATAAAATGATCGTCTGCGATAAAAGAAAATAAAATATAAGGCTCACAGAGATCATCTCCGTGAGCCTTTAGACTGCCGACAAGCCTTGTTTTTAAATTCGAACAGAATATCTGCGCGAACAAAAGTTTCATTTAGTCCAAAGAAGGACTTCGCATTTGCAAGATCTGTTTTGGCAGCACCGATATTCACATTATATCTTTTGATCAAACTTGAAGAGCTCACGAATTTTTTCGTGAGCTCTTTCTTTTTAATATTACTTTTCGACCTTGACCATTCGAGCCGAATGCTCCTTCGGCAGCTTGACGGTCAAAATACCATCCTTCATGCTGCATTCGGTCGATGACGGATAAAAGGCTTCGACCTTGGAATATCCGTATCTCGAAAGATCGATCTTGACCTCTTCGTCATCCGTGCCTATTCTCCATACAGCAATATACGCACTCGACTTGTCCGGAGCTTCAAGTCCGAACGCCGCGTTGCACTTTTCGCCGATCAAGCAGGTTCCGGTCGGAAGGATAGGATGCGCCTTTATTATATCGCCGCGCATTTTCTTGTATGCCGCGATTCCCTCGCTGACATATGCGAAATTCTTCTCATCGGAATGCTCGATATGTCCGGACTGATAGAGATTTCCGCACATTCCGTTGACCATATTGAATATAGTCTCTTCGCAATCTACAAACTGCTTCTGCCAATCCTCTCTGAGATCATACTTCTCACGCACATCGTAGATAAGCGGCATGGGATAAGACCATATTCCCGCCTTCTCGGGCGCATAGTGTGCGGACGAACCGATGATTATAGACGGATAATTGTAGTATATCTCCTGGTCGCTCGTTGACTGCAAATAGAAATGCTTGAGCGAACCGTTGTCGGCACGGCACGCGCCACTTCCGCAGTTCTCGATGATAAGTCCGGGATGCTTTGCAATAGCTTCATCAATAAAATCGACAAATGCCTCATAGTTTCGGATAAGTCCCTCAGCCGGCGCACTTCCGTCATTGTCACAGCCTATTCCCGTTGTCTGATTGTAGTCGTTCTTTATGTAGCGGACACCCATACCGTAAAGCTCATCGATTCGCGACATAAGATGCGCTCTGACCTTCTCGTTTCTGAAATTGAAGAAAGCACGCGGCATAGCCTTGCCGTAACGCTTCAAAAGACAATCATCATCGAGATCATGCGCAACAGCACTGATATTTACAGTATCAAATTCGAACCAAACGCCCGGAACAAGTCCGTTTTTCTTCATATGTTCAAAGATACTGGCAAGTCCGCCCTCTCCGAATTTTGAATCATCGACGATCCAGTCGCCTGCTTTTCCGCTCCAACCGCTTGTGAGCACCTTGCCGTTCTTGTGCCAGCCTGCGTCTATGCAGAAATATTCACAGCCTGCCTTTGCGGCAGCCTCGATGAGTGGAATGAGCTTTTTGTCGGAGGGATCGCCCCAGAGACAGTTCATATAATCATTGAACACAACCGGAATGGTATCGTTTTCAAAATGAACCAAAGTAGTCGCACGTTTGTATGCCGTAAGCTCGGCGCAAACATTCTCGAAGCCGCCCTCTACACGTCCAAATACTGCCGGCTGTGTCGTATAGCTCTCGCCCGGCTTCAAAAGATATGTCCAACCGCCGTTCTCCTCGTGTGCGGCAGTTCCTTCAAGCTCGAATGTCGGATTCTGTATTCCGCCTGTGACCGAATGCTTGAGCTGCCAGTTGTGCGCTCCCTCGATCTCCATGAAATACGAATATCCGTCCTCGCCGATCACCACGGTCAAAGGATAGAATATTCCCGTAGACCAGCTTCCGACCGAATCTATAGTGTAAAATTCACGCTCCCAGGTGTGTATCGATGCCGGAACGAGTCCGCACTGTGCGGGAGTGAAGAAATTCCATTGTCCCTCGGAGAGCCAACGGTTGCGGTCAACTCCTATGAGTCCCTTTGCCGTCTTTATTGCGGCAGAGGAAAATCCCGAGATCAGAACCTCGCTGTCACCGTTATTCGTGATAGTGTTCACCTGGCGTATCGCGGATGTGCCTTCAAATTCATCGAGCTTAACGCTGACAGACAGCTTGTATTCATCATTTACATAGATGTCGCCATCGCGTCTGAATCCAATATCGGTCGAATATGCCCTGACCGTAAAGGGCTGTGATTTCATTATTTCTTTCATTATTAAGTACCTCACAAAAAACTAAAAGTATTCGAGTTAATTATAACACACCGAGCCGATTTTGTCAATGATATTTTTAAAAATTTGACAAAGACCTTGACAAATACACGTTAAAAGCTTATAATATACTTAAAAATATAATGCGAAAGGAAATATCAGCATGATAGAAATAGCAGCACATCGCGGAAACGTTGAAGCGTTTCCCGAAAACACACTTCCGGCATTCGAAAGCGCATACGACCTCGGAGTCGATATGATCGAGCTTGACCTTAGAATGACCGCAGACCATGAGATCGTTGTTATCCACGACGGAGATGTAGGAAGAACTTCAAACGGTCAGGGCATAGTCTCTGAAATGACTCTCGCACAGTTAAAAGCTCTCGACTTCGGCATCAAAAGAGGCGAAGCCTTTGCCAACACGAAAATACCGACCTTCAGAGAATTTCTCGAACTCACAAAGCGCGATGACAAAATGCAGTTCAATTTCGAATTTAAGGACTACATTCACGAAAAGGGCGAGGATTTCGCACTCGAATCAGCAGACCGAATAATCAAACTCTGCGAGGAATATGATCTGCCCGACCGAATGTTCGTCAACAGCTTCGATGGTGAACTACTTATTCGCATAGACGAAAAATATGACCATAAATATCGTCTGCACGGATTTTATCCGTACAGCATAATGCGCGACACGAACGCTTCTTCAAGACTCTACTGTGCCTGCCTTTTCAACGTTCAAAACGGAGTATGGCAAAAAGACCCGATCTCGCCGCGTGAAGACTTCGAAAGAGTCATAGCAGACGGTATACACCCGTGGATCGGTGCCGGCGCAGTGACAGAGGAGCATATACTCCGCGGTATCGAATACGGCGGAGAACTTTTCACCACAAATCATCCAAATCAAATGATCGAAATCCTTAAAAAACACAATTTTAGATAAAATCACGCGATATTGGCGGCATAGGTATTGACAAAGATCCGTTTTTGGTGTATAATATTATCTTGTTATAGAAGATAATATTTAAAATACGTCTTCTAAATGAAATTTTATTCAAGGAGATAAAACCAAAATGAAAAACTATTCACGCGCTATCGCCGCGATATTGGCGGCAGCTTCGGTGTGCGGAACTCTCGCCGCCTGCGGAGATTCTAATATCTCAAACGACACAACGGCTGATAGTGTTACCCCCCCCCCGGTGGAAGAAACTGGAAATGAGATAACCGATTCAGTTCCGGCTGACTTGAAATATACTGGTGAAACAGTCAAATTCTATGTCCGTGATGACCTGACGATCGCAGAATTTGATGCAGAGCAGACCGGTGACATAATCGATGACGCAGTATATAAGAGAAACCAGACAGTTTCCGAACGTCTCGGAGTTGATTTTGAATTTATCGAAGGTCCCGGCGGTTGGGGCGGACGTGAGGAATTTGTCCGTAATGCAAAAAACAGCATAATGGCAAACGATCAGGCATATGACATCATCGGCGGCTACAGCATGGCAACTGCCGCACTCGCTGTTGAGAGCTATCTCTACGACCTCAACGATACCGCTTACATCGACTTTTCAAAGCCCTGGTGGTCTGACAGCCTGCTCAAGGAATCAACGATAAACGGCAAGCTCTATCTTGCTTCGGGTGATATTGCCACCTCGCTTATCGGCTATATGTATGCCACATTCTTCAACAAGCAGATACTCGATGACTTCAAGCTCGAAGATCCCTATGAGCTCGCACTTGACGGCAAATGGACACTCGACAAGCTAATCGAAATGTCAACCGGTGTATATTCCGACCTCAACGGAAACGGCAAAAAGGATGCCGAAGACAGACTCGGTTTCCAGACCTATCATGTATACAACGATGCGATATACCACGGCGCAGGTCTCAAGCTCACCGACATCGGTGATGACGGTTTCCCGATCATGTCAAAATCGCTCACAAGTGAAAAGGCGATCTCGCTCGTTGAAAAATATGTTTCTTTCATGAACGATACAGACGATGCCCTCTCCGTAGGTGAAGATGTAGGTGTAGCTACCTTCAAAGAGGGAAACCATCTCTTCGCAGTTCAGGAGGTACAGACAGCTATAACCAAGTTCAGAGATGTAAAATTTGACTACGGAATCCTCCCGATACCGAAATACGATGAGGAGCAGGAAAACTACAGCACACTCACATCCTTCCCCTACACACTCTACGGTATACCGATAGACGCAAGAAATGTCGATATGTCTTCCGCAGTTCTCGAACTTTTATCTGCTGAGGGCTACAAGACAGTTTCGCCCGCATACTTCGAGATCGCACTCAAGGTAAAGTACACCTCTGACGACAACGCTTCAAAGGTCTATGACATAATCAAGGGTTCGATCTCATACGATTTCGGACGTGTTTACAGCGACAGCATAAAGGGTTCACCGGTCTTCGCATTCAGAGGTGCAGTGAACGAAAACAATACAAACTGGATGTCAAAAATGGACTCCATAAAGTCCTCTTACGAGGCAGGTCTCGAATCGATCAAGGAAAATTTCACAGATGCAGAATAAACATCTCCTTGAAATCGCATAATTTGTGAACTTTTCATCCCCGAACGTAAATTTTCGCGTTCGGGGCTTTTAATTTTTGTGAAAATATGGTATAATGTAAGTATTATCCCGAAAGGAGAATTTAAAATGCTTCAAAAACAGATACTCGAAGAAGTTCTCTGCCGCGCTATGTCAACCGGCGCAGACTTCGCAGAGATATATGCAGAAAACTCACGCTATAACGCTATCCGAATGATCGACAGCAAGGTCGATGAAATTTCGGACACAACAGTCGCAGGTGTCGGTATCCGCGCATTCTCCGGACTGAGAATGGTCAGCGCATCCACCACCGATATGACAAGAGAAGGTCTTCTCCGCTGTGCAGGACAGGTCGCGGATGTGCTTTCGGAGGGCAAGGCAGAGATCTCTATCCACCTGACCGAACGCACGAATCCAAATATCCATCCGGTAAAGATAGTTCCCGACACAGCTAAAAAATCCACCAAGATCGATATTCTCAAATCCGGATATTTCGCCGCGAAGGAATACGCCCCCGAAATATCTCAGGTCAACGGAACTCTCCTCGATGTTGACCACTCAATCCTTGTCGCAAACAGCGACGGACTTCTCACAGGCGACCGCCAGATACGCACACGCATAGCTATCAGCGCAGTTGCAAGCAAAGACGGTGAAAATCAATCGGGTTCGGAATCTCCCGGAAGCCGCATGGGTCTTGAAATGTTCGAAATAGTCGATCCGGTCGATGTCGGACGCGAAGCCGCACGTCAGGCAATGGTCAACCTCGGAGCATCCTACTGCCCGGCAGGAAAGATGACTGTCGCCATCGAAAACGGCTTTGGCGGCGTTATATTCCATGAGGCGTGCGGACATTCACTCGAAGCTACATCAGTAGCCAAGAACACCTCACAGATGGCAGGAAAACTCGGACAGAAGATCGCATCCGAAAAAGTCACCGCGATAGATGACGGAACTATCCCCAACGCATGGGGTTCGATGAACATAGATGACGAAGGAACTCCGTCAAGCCGCAAGGTGCTCATCGAGAACGGAATATTGAAGTGCTATATGATCGACAAGCTCAACGGTCGCAGAATGGGCATGGCTGCCAACGGTTCGAGCCGCCGCCAGAGCTTCGAATTTGACCCGACCTCCCGAATGACGAACACCTTCATCGAAAACGGAAATGACCGAAATGAGGATATAATCGCTTCTATGGAATACGGACTTTATGCAAAGAAAATGGGCGGCGGCTCGGTAAATCCGATAGACGGCTCGTTCAATTTCGCAGTCAGCGAAGGATATATCGTCAGAAACGGAAAAATATGCGAGGCGGTGCGCGGAGCATCGCTGATCGGAAAAGGCTCTGAAATACTCATGAACATCGACATGGTAGGACAGAATCTTGCACGCGCACAGGGTATGTGCGGATCTTCAAGCGGACAGATACCGACAGATGTCGGACAGCCGCTCATCCGCGTAAAGGAAATCACGGTGGGAGGTAGATAATATGAACAACTTCGATTCTTTAAAAAAGGCGGCAAAGGCTGCGGCAGAATCGCTCGGCATAAAGGAATATGAGCTTTTCTACGCCGAAGAAGCTTCGATCTCAGCCGAGACCTACCGCGATGAGATAAGCGCATTTTCAAATAGCGTTGGCGGCTCGTTATCCTTCCGCTGCATAGTTGACGGAAAAGCCGGATATGCTTCGACAGCACTTCTCACCGAAAGCGAAGTCACCGCGCTCGTCAGCCGTGCAGTCGAAAACGCAAAGCTCATCGAAAAGGATGACGAAGCAATAATATTCGGCGGAGCAAAGCCCGAAGAATACCATCCGATAGAGGAGCATAAATTCGAAATGCCCGATGCCTCCGAGGTGCGCAAGGTCGTTATGGACTGCCGAAACGCAATATATAACGCAGACGAACTGGTAGCGGACGGAACAGAATGCTATGCGGGTGCGGGCGAAAGCACTATGTGCCTGTACAACTCGAACGGTCTCGACCTTTCAAACCACGTCGGAAACACCGTTGCATATATGTACGCCGTACTCGATAACAACGAGGAAAAGGTCTACGATTTCAAGTCGAAATACAACTGCTTCGGCAATGTTGACGGCGAAAAGCTCGATCTCGAAAAGCTTTCGAGCGAGGTCATAAGCGGCGCACGCGACAAATTCGGTGCAGGTCGTCCGAAGACCGGAAAATATGATATAGTATTCACCTCAAAACAGATGTCGAATATCCTCTCGACCTTCGTATCGGTATTCTATGCTGAAAATGTCCAAAAGGGACTCTCTCTCCTGAAGGGCAAGACAGGTGAAAAGATCGCCGCAGACTGTGTGAATATAACCGATACTCCCTTCTATCCCGGAAACACGATGCAGATAAATTTCGATGGCGAAGGCGTTCCGGCAAAGGAGAAAAAAGTCATAGAAAACGGTATTTTGAAGACACTGCTCTATAATCTTTCGACCGCTAAGAAGGACGGCGTTGAATCAACAGGAAACGCTTCAAGAGCCGGATCTTCTATCGGAACGAAGCCGTTCTGGTTCTACATTGAGCCGGGCGAATATGACCGTGATGCAATGCTTGAAAAAGTACAAAACGGAATATTGGTCACTGGAATGAAGGGCTTCCACGCAGGTGCGAACTCTGTCACCGGAGACTTTTCGATAGAATCCGAGGGCTTCATGATTGAAAACGGCAAGAAGACCTCGCCGATAAAATCCTTCACGATAGCCGGAAACTTCTTCGAGCTGCTCAAGAGCATTGATTCGGTCGGAAACAAGATCGATGATTTCGAATCTCCCGGCTATACGAATGTCGCAGCTCCCGATGTTCTCATAAAAGGACTTCCGGTCGCCGGCGAATGATCAAAAACGGAGCAAAGGCTATGCCTTTGCTCCGCATATCAAAAAGATGAACAAGATCACAATAGGCATAATCGCACACGTTGACTCAGGAAAGACAACTCTTTCAGAGTCAATTTTATTTAAGACCGGAGTAATCCGAAAGCTCGGCAGAGTCGATCACGGCAATTCCCTGCTCGATACGAACGAGATCGAGCGCGACCGCGGAATAACCATATTTTCCAGTCAAGCCGTTTTCGAACTCGGCAATACCGAATTTACACTGCTCGACACCCCAGGACATATCGACTTTTCGCCCGAAATGGAGCGCACACTTAAGGTGCTCGACTTTGCGATACTCGTAATAAGCGGAAGCGACGGTATACAGAGCCATACCGAAACGCTCTGGCGACTGCTCGAAAATTATTCGATCCCGACATTTATCTTCATAAACAAAATGGACATATCGCCGTTTTCACGCGATGAGCTGCTTTCTGAACTTCGTCAGGGACTTTCGGATGCCTGCACGACTCTTTCGGAAAGCGAAAACGAACATATCGCAATGAGTAGCGAAGAGCTGATGGAAGCCTTTTTGAACGGCGAAAAATTCACAGACACCGCGATAGCCGATGCGATAGCTGCGCGAAAGCTCTTCCCATGCTGCTTCGGCTCGGCATTGAGATCAGACGGAACAGAACAACTGCTCGAAACAATATCGAGATATGCAAAACCGCCGAAATACGATACCAAGGAATTTGCCGCAAAGGTATTCAAGATAACCACTGATATTGCGGGCGAAAGACTGACTCACTTAAAGCTAACCGGCGGAAAATTGAGCGTAAAGGATGCGGTATGCGGAAAAAAACCGAGCGGAACGGAATGGTCTGAAAAGATCAATTCGATACGCATATATACCGGCGAAAAATTCAAGACCGCGACCGATGTTCTTCCCGGAACACTCTGTGCCGTGACCGGACTTTCAAATACATATCCTGGCGAAGGACTCGGAAATGAGACCGATTCAGGTGCGTCATATCTCGAACCTGTCCTGTCATACAGAGTCATACTTCCAAAGGAAGTCGATATACATACCGCACTTATCAAGCTGCGTGCGCTGAGTGCCGAAGAACCCGAACTGAATATCGACTATTCCGAGCAGCTTTCGGAAATACATATAAAGATAATGGGTGATGTTCAGCTCGAAGTTTTAAAGCGCATAATTCCCGAACGCTGTGGCTTCGATGTGGACTTTGCCGACGGCGGCATAGCCTATCGCGAGACAATATCCGAATCGGTATTGGGAATAGGACACTATGAACCTCTGCGGCATTATGCTGAGGTTCAGCTGTTGCTTGAACCGCTTCCGCGTGGCAGCGGACTTAAATTTTCAAGCGATCTGAACGAAAATCAGCTCGATCTGAACTGGCAGAGACTTATCCTCACTCATTTGAACGAAAAACAGCATATCGGAGTGCTCACAGGCTCACCAATAACCGATATGAAGATAACGCTCGTTGCAGGACGCGCACATTTAAAGCATACCGAGGGTGGAGATTTCCGTCAGGCGACCTATCGCGCGCTCCGTCAGGGACTGATGAGAGCGAAAAGTGTACTGCTCGAACCGTGGTATGACGTGAAAATAGAGCTGCCGAGCGAATTTGTCGGAAAAGCTATGACCGATATGATACAGCGAAGCGGAAAGCTCGAACCGATAGAAACACTTGGCGAATATTCGATAATAACCGGACGCGCTCCGGTCTCCGAAATGCAGGGCTATCACCGCGAGCTGATAGGCTATTCTAAAGGACGCGGAAAAATGTCCTGTATCCTACGCGGTTGGGAAGAATGCCACGACAGCGAAGCAGTAATAGAAAATATCGCCTACTCGCCCGAACGTGACACAGAAAATCCCGCTGATTCGATATTCTGCTCACACGGTGCTGGAGTCGTTGTAAAATGGAACGAAGTCGAGCTCCACAAGCATCTCGATGCAGGAATAGAGCTTGGCTCAGACAGCGATGAAATATCCAAAAGAGTCGAACGCTATATGAAAACTGTAGCTACCGATGCAGAGCTTATGGCGATATTCGAAAAGACCTACGGTCCGATCAAAAAGCGTTCAATAGAGCCGACAAGCGTAAAGGCAGTACCTAAGCCAACGCCTATAAAACGCGCACCGCGTTCCTACATGGGCAAGGAATATCTGCTGATCGACGGCTACAACATAATATTCGCATGGGACGAGCTGAAAAAGCTGTCCGAACTGAGTCTCGATATAGCGCGTGAGGAGCTGATCAAGCGCATATCGAACTATCAAGGCTACAAGCAATGCGAGACGATAATAGTATTCGACGCTTATAAAGTAAAAGGAAATCACGGCGAGCTTGAAAAAATATCTAATATCAGCGTTGTCTACACGAAAGAAGCCGAGACCGCCGACACTTATATCGAAAAAGTATCACATGAGCTTGCAAAGAACAACCGTGTGAGAGTCGCGACCTCAGACGGTCAGGAACAGCTGATAATCCTCGGAAACGGCGCGATACGGCTGTCAGCTTCGGCACTTCATGCAGAAGTGACGAACGCGGAAAAAGAGATAATGGAATATCTTTCATAAAACAATATGCACCTTTCGAAGCCGTATCGAAAGGTGCATATATTTTTTATTTTCCTTCTGGGAAAAGTATCTCCTCGACACGCGCACAAAGCTCGTGATATACCGGGAGATGATATTCCTGTATCCTGTAGGTCTCGGAAGCAGGGACTTTTATCGTAAGATCACATATCTCTGCAAGTCTTCCGCCGCCGGCTCCGGTCAGAGCTATGGATTTTACACCAATGCACTTTGCAAGCTCTGCCGCATGATACAGATTCTTCGCATTTCCGGAGGTAGATATGAGTATCACAAGATCGCCGGGCTTTGCAAGACCGTACAACGCCTGTGCTATCGTATATTCAGAATCCACATCGTTGAGATATGCGGTAGGAAGTGCAAGTCCGTTCGAAAGCGAGATAGCCGGAAGTGCGCCCTGCAATTTCGATGCAAGCTCTGTAGGAATGCGCGGATCAATGACCGGACGCTTCGATTTGAAGCCCTTCATAAGTTCACCGACGATATGCTCGGAATCGGCTGCGCTGCCACCGTTTCCTGCGGTCATGACCTTTCCGCCGTATCTGTAGCAGTCCGAAATAAGTCCGATAGCAGCGTCTATCTGCGGTTTTATCGGCAAAAGCTCAGGATAGTTTTCATATAACATTTTTTGTGACTCCTTTCAGTAATTATTTTCCATCGCCGATCTCGGCAACACAGAGTGCGGCAATATCACCTATGCTCTCGCCGAGCGCTGCCGGAACGATCTTGCAGACATTTACGCTCTGCGGCAGTGCAAGCTCGGCTAATTTTTCGTTCATTGCAGGCTCTATAAATTCCTTCGAGCGTGCGAATATGCTTCCGATTACAACTGCTTCGGGATTAAGCAGATCTACAAGTATAGCAACAGTTCTTCCGAGATCTTCTCCGACCTTTTTGTATACCGCAATAGCCTCTGCATCACCATTTTCCGCACGTATGCCAAGCTCCTTCGCAGTTCCCTTGCCGTACTGAGCGATACCACCGCCGCTGCAATAGCCCTCGACCGCACCGCGTTTGTTGTAGCCTATATGCGCATCGGGAGTCGGCTCATAAAGACTGACGTGACCTATCTCTCCCGCCATTCCGCAAGTACCCGAATACAGCTTTCCGTTCAATATAAGTCCCGCGCCGAGTCCGGTTCCGAATGTCATAAATATCATATTCTGAGTTCCCTGACCCGCACCGCATTTCCACTCAGCCAAAGCACACGCATCCGCATCGTTGCAAAGGTATGCGTTCACTTCAAAACGCTCCTTGAGCATTTCGGTGATGTGAATATCATCCCATCCGGGAAGGTTCGGAGGTGACTGTATGACACCGGTTCGACTGTCGAGAGGTCCTCCGCAGCTGACTCCGATAGCTTTGACATCGGCTGTCATAAGTTCTTTTACCGAATCGAATATCCTGCCGAGCGTTTCATTTACATTTGTGGTTTCAAACCTCAGCTTAGCCTCGATGTTTCTGCCGTTTCCGCGAACCACAGCGCATTTTGTACCGCCTATGTCTATACCTATATACATATAAATTTAAGTAGCTTCCGCAAATGTAAAAATACAAATGCGAAAAATCCTTTCTCTCCGTTCGGAGCTTCGTTTGTCATATAAAATAATGCAATGACAACATCTACTTATATTATATCGCAAAACAAAGGCAAATGTATTGCTTTTTTACTGATTTTGTTGCATTTTTTCGGATTTTTTGATCCTGTTCTCTTCACGGAAGCCGAGCGGTGTTATCTTGTACCGTCCCTTGAAGGTTCGCATGAAATTTGAAAACGAATCAAAGCCACTGGCATAACAAACATCAGTCACGCTCATATCGGTATTCGCCAAAAGCCGGCAAGCCTGACGAAGCCTAAGCTCGATGAGATATTTCTTAAAAGTACTCCCTGTAGAGGCGCGGAAAAGCTCGGAAAAATAATTTCGGCTTAAATGTGTCAGAGCGGCGAGAGTATCAAGAGTCACAGTCTCGAAATAATGGCTGTGCAGATACAAAATAGCCGTACCGATAGGCGATTTGTCTATCCCGTTTGCATTTTTTCCGCAATGCCGCAAAAGCTCGATCAAAAGGCAGTCGATCAGATGACTGACATATAGATCGCCAAATTCATTTTCTGACATATCATTCGAAAATATCCCATTCTCGCACATAAGCGCGTCAAAAAATCCGGCAGCCGTCCTACGTGCTTCACCCTCAAGCCGTGTGGTCAGATCGACTCCCATAGTTTCAAGCGTTAAGATCCGCTCATATATCGTCCGCGAGATCAGCTTGTCCTCGAACATTATCCCGGCGATCTCTATAGGCTCATCTATCCTGACCGAATGGCAGTCTGCGGGAGTCAGCATATATATCGTTCCAGGAAGCAGCTTATACTCAGTTCCGTTTAGTATCTGAGAACCTTTTCCCGAAATGACAAATTCGATCTCACAGCAATGATGCCAATGAAGTCGATAATTCCCCTCTATTCTCTTTTTCTGTATCGAAATATTCTTAGTAGAAAAATCCGAAATGGCATATTGTAACGGTGCGCTCATATTTTCGCAAAGCTCCCTCTCCGACACCGCAAAAAGTATCGGAATATATTTGTATATACAATTATACCATATTTCATGTCATTTGTCAAGCAAATAACAATGCGGTCGGCAGATAGATTCACCGACCGCAAAAATATTTTACTGTGGTATCGTTGCAAACCCACGTGCAAGGTCTTCGTCAGTCGGAATATGATCAGACATTTCGCCGTTGTTAAACTGCTCATAAGCCTTCATATCGAAATATCCCGTTCCTGTGAGACCGAAAAGTATCGTCTTCTCCTCACCGCTCTCACGACACTTGACCGCTTCATCTATTGCACAGCGTATAGCGTGACTCGATTCGGGCGCAGGCAGTATTCCTTCTGCGCGGCAGAAAAATTCAGCCGCCTCGAATACTTCGGTCTGCTTGACCGATACAGCCTCCATTAGCCCCTCATCGTAAAGCTGTGAAAGGACACTGTTCATTCCGTGATACCTGAGTCCGCCCGCATGATTTGCCGCAGGAATAAAGCCGTTTCCGAGAGTGTACATCTTAGCCATCGGGCAGATCATTCCGGTGTCACAGAAATCATACACGAATCTTCCGCGTGTCAAACTCGGACAGGAGGCAGGCTCGACCGCTATGAATCGGTAATCTGCTTCTCCACGAAGCTTTTCTCCCATGAACGGTGAGATGAGTCCGCCGAGATTCGATCCGCCGCCGGCACAGCCGATTATCACATCAGGCTTTACACCGAGCATCTTGAATGCCGTCTGAGTCTCAAGTCCGATGACACTTTGATGCAAAAGAACTTGATTTAAAACGCTGCCGAGAACATATCTGTATCCTTCTGTAGAAGTCGCAGCCTCGACTGCTTCGGATATTGCACAGCCGAGCGAGCCGCTCGTTCCCGGAAATTCAGCCAATATCTTCTTTCCGATATTCGTGGACATCGACGGTGACGGAGTTACATTTGCACCGTATGTGCGCATTACCTCACGTCTAAACGGCTTCTGCTCATAGCTACATTTGACCATATATACATTGCATTCGAGTCCGAAATATGCGCACGCCATCGACAATGCAGTGCCCCATTGACCTGCCCCCGTCTCGGTCGTGACTCCCTTGAGTCCCTGCTTTTTGGCATAATAAGCCTGAGCTATAGCCGAATTCAATTTGTGCGAGCCTGATGTGTTGTTGCCCTCGAATTTGTAGTATATCTTCGCAGGAGTGCCGAGCTGCTTTTCGAGATTATATGCACGGCAGAGCGGAGACGGACGATAGGTCTTGTAATATTCACGTATTTCGGAAGGAATATCGAAATACGCATTCTGATCATCAAGCTCCTGCTTTATCAGCTCATCACAGAAGACCGCTGAGAGCTGATCTGCCGTCATCGGCTTTCTCGTTGCAGGGTCGAGCAGCGGAGCCGGTTTGTTTTTCATATCCGCACGGACATTGTACCATTGCTTCGGAAGGTCGTTCTCGGAGAGATAAAATCTGTAAGGGATTTCGTTAGACATAATAGTTACCACACTTTCCGCTCCTTTTCGGAGCTTTTTTAATTATCTGCGAAAAACAAAAATCCTGTCCCGCAGATCTGAATTTATCTGCCGGGACAGGAAATATCATCTATATCCTGCGGTGCCACCCGAACTTGACACATATCGTGTCCGCTCTTTACATACTTACAAAATAATCGTGCATATGCAGGTCTTTTTTGACGGAGAAACCACCTCCGGCTCATCTAATTGGAATACCCCGTTCAATTTGCCCTCTGAAGTCCATTCAAAACGTCTGTACGTATCGCTTTTCACCATCCGCGATTCTCTGTGCCGCCATCGAGCGTTCCTACTTACCCTTCATCATCGGTTTAGTATATTATATCACTAAAATCGCGATCTGTCAAGCAGGTAGCCGAAAAAAATCAAATTTTATCTATTCGTCCAATTTTTTAGCAAAAATTCGGCACAGCTCTATATATTTTTAACATTCAGAAGCTTTTTCAGATACTGACCTGTATACGAGCGTTCGCATTCGGCTACCTCCTCGGGAGTTCCGACAGCAACTATTTCACCGCCACCGTCTCCACCTTCCGGACCGAGATCGATCAAATAATCAGCGGTCTTTATCATGTCGAGATTGTGTTCGATGACAAGCACGGTATTTCCCGCATCAACGAGCCGCTGCAAGACCTCGATAAGCTTCTTGACATCCGCCATATGCAGTCCGGTTGTAGGCTCATCGAGAATGTATATCGTTTTTCCGGTCGGACGCTTTGAAAGCTCGGTGGCAAGCTTCACACGCTGTGCCTCACCGCCCGAAAGTGTAGTCGATGATTGACCTATTTTGATATATCCGAGTCCAACATCATAGAGAGTCTGAAGCTTTTTGGCAAGCTTCGGAAGATTTCCGAAGAATTCAAGTCCCTCCTCAACAGTCATTTCGAGAACATCCGAAATATTCTTCCCCTTGTACTTGACTTCGAGCGTATCGCGATTATAGCGTTTTCCCTTGCAGACATCGCAGGTCACGTAAACATCCGGCAGAAAGTGCATCTCGATACACTTAACGCCATCACCTTCGCAGGCTTCGCAGCGACCGCCCTTTATGTTGAAGCTGAAACGTCCAGATGTATACGCACGCATCTTAGCATCCGGAGTCTTCGCAAAAAGCTCGCGTATATCGCCAAACAGCCCGGTATAGGTCGCAGGATTCGAACGCGGAGTACGTCCGATCGGACTTTGATCTATAGCTATTATCTTGTCAAGATTTTCGATACCCTCAATATAATCATATTTTCCAGGATATGTGTGCGCACGGTTGAGATCACGCGCCAACACCTGATAAAGTATCGAATTTACCAGCGAGGATTTTCCAGAACCCGAAACTCCGGTGACACAGCAGAAAAGTCCGAGCGGAAACGAAACATCGATATGCTTAAGATTGTTCTGCGCAGCTCCGTGTACAGTTAAAAATTTTCCGTTGCCCGAACGGCGCATAAGCGGCACTTCTATCCTCTCGCGCCCCGAAAGATATGCTCCGGTTATCGAATTCGGGTCATTCTTTATCTCGTCCGGAGTGCCGACCGCAACCACCTGACCGCCGTGTATTCCAGCACCCGGCCCTATATCGACTATATAATCGGAAGCTTCCATCGTCTCCTCATCGTGTTCAACAACTATGAGACTGTTTCCCGCATCACGCAGCTTTTTGAGCGTTGCGATAAGCTTCGAATTGTCGCGCTGATGAAGTCCTATGCTCGGCTCATCAAGTATATACAAAACTCCCATAAGTGATGAGCCTATCTGTGTTGCAAGCCTTATTCTTTGCGCCTCACCGCCAGAAAGTGTGCCGGCTTTTCGCGAAAGAGTCAGATAATCGAGTCCGACATTCACTAAAAATCCGAGCCGCGAACGCACTTCCTTGAGTATCTCATTTGCAATAGCCTCCTCAGTCGGTGTCAGCTTAAGCTCATTAACAAATTCAAGTGCTTTTGTGACAGACAGCTTACAAAATTCATCAATATTGAGTCCGCCGACCGTGACGGCAAGCGAATTTTCATTCAGTCTGCGCCCATGGCATTCGGGACAGGGGATGTCCTCGATAAAATCCTCATAGTATTCATTGTTCGCCATTTCGATACGCGACTGTATGATATTGATTATTCCGTCAAACTTGACCTTCTTGTCCTGACCGACACCCTCCCAATAGCGTGTTATCTCATATGTTTCCTTTCCCGAGCCGTAGAGCAGCACCTTTAAGGCTTCGTTTGAGAAATCGGCTATCGGCATATCGAGCGTGAAACCGTGCTTTTTTCCCACTGCTTCGAACAGCGGACCGTTCCAGCTCTCCTCTTCGAGAGATTTGAAGCCGTTGACCTGTATCGCACCGCCGCGAAGCGAAAGGCTCTTATCCGGGATCACCTTGTCGGGTGAAACTATACGCATTTCGCCAAGTCCGGCACATTTCGGACACGCACCGAACGGATTGTTGAACGAGAACATACGCGGAGAAAGCTCGCCTATTGATATGCCGTGTTCCTCACAGGCATACGACTGTGAAAAGCTCATCTCGGTCTCTCCGTCATATTCCTCACCATCGCGCAATACCACAGATACCACAAGCTCACCATCGGTAAGCTTCAATGCGGTCTCTACCGAATCGGCAAGTCGTGAACGCATATCCTCACGCTTCACGAGACGGTCAACGACTATCTCGACTGTATGCTTGATATTCTTGTCGAGCTTTATGTCCTCCGAAAGCTCGAACATCGTGCCATCTACTCTGACACGCACATATCCCGACTTTTTCGCCTCTTCGAATACTTTCTCCTGCATTCCCTTCTTTCCCCTGACGACCGGCGCAAGCACCATAAACCTTGTGCCTTCGGGAAGCAGCATTATTCGGTCGATTATCTGATCGGTAGTCTGCTGACGTATCTCGCGTCCGCATTTCGGACAGTGCGGAATACCTATCCGCGCATATAAAAGCCGCAGATAATCGTATATTTCGGTGACAGTTCCGACCGTTGAGCGCGGATTCTTAGAGGTCGTCTTCTGATCTATCGAAATAGCCGGCGAAAGCCCCTCGATACTGTCAATATCGGGTTTGTCGAGCTGTCCCAAAAACATACGCGCATAGGATGACAGCGACTCAACGAACCGCCTGTGTCCCTCGGCATATATCGTGTCGAATGCCAGCGATGATTTTCCGGAGCCTGACAATCCTGTGAATACCACAAGTTTATCTCGTGGTATCGATATATCGATATTCTTAAGATTGTGTACACGAACACCGGTCAATGTTAAATTTGCCATATTATGACCATTGATCTCGCTCTGCAATAAATATCGGCAAAGCGAATATTTCCTTTCTCTCCCTTTGGGATCAATTATAAAAAATTATTGACTTTGAAGTGCCTTTATTCGGTCACGAAGCGAAGCAGCACGTTCAAATTCGAGCTTCTTTGCGGCAGCCTTCATCTCAGCAGTCAATTCCTCAATGAGCTTTTCCTTTTCTGCGGCAGACAGTTTCTTGTTTTCGCGCTTCAGCTTCGACAATTTGTTTTCAGGCGAAGCCTCGGCTTCCTTCCTGCCTATCTCAATGAGATCGCGAACGCTCTTCTTGATCGTCTGCGGAGTTATGCCGTGAACCTTGTTGTATTCCGACTGCAAAAGTCTTCGGCGATTCGTTTCATCAATAGCAGCTTGCATTGAGTTTGTCACGCTGTCGGCATACATTATGACCTGTCCCTCGGAATTTCGAGCCGCACGTCCGATAGTCTGTATCAGCGAAGTCTCCGAGCGCAGGAATCCCTCCTTGTCGGCATCAAGTATCGCGACCAATGAGACCTCTGGAATGTCAAGTCCCTCTCGAAGCAGATTTATTCCGACCAAAACATCAAAAACTCCGAGCCTGAGGTCACGGATTATCTCGCTTCGCTCCATCGTCTCGACATTGTGATGGATATATTTCACCTTGATCAGATTCAGCTCCAAAAATTCGGTCAAGTCTTCAGCCATCTTCTTTGTTAGCGTCGTCACCAAAACACGCTCACCTTTATTCGTCCGCGCACGTATCTCAAAGATAAGATCCTCGATCTGTCCCTTTACCGGACGGACTTCTATCATCGGGTCTAACAGACCGGTCGGACGGATAATCTGCTCTACAATTTGTGATGAATGCTTTTTCTCATAATCCGCCGGTGTCGCGCTGACGAATATCACCTGATTTATCTTCTTTTCAAACTCATCGAAGAACAGCGGGCGGTTGTCGTAAGCTGATGGAAGCCTGAATCCGTAATCAACGAGCGACCGCTTACGGGCATGATCTCCGCCGCTCATGCCCTTCACCTGCGGCAGAGTAACGTGCGATTCATCGACAAACATCAAAAAATCCTTCGGGAAATAATCGAGCAGAGTATACGGTGTCGAACCTGCTTCTCTTCCCGACATAACACGCGAATAATTCTCAACTCCAGAGCAGTATCCGATCTCGCGCAGCATTTCGAGATCATATCTTGTGCGTTCCTCGATACGCTGTGCTTCGAGCAGCATATTCTGCGATCTGAACCAGTCAATGCGTTCCTCAAGCTCACGCTCGATCTCGACAAGTGCCTCTTCACGACGGTCATCACTCACGGCATAATGAGTTGCCGGGAATATCGACACATAGTTTAATGAACGAATAAGCTCACCTGTCAGCGTGTTTATCTCGGATATGCGCTCTATCTCATCGCCGAAAAATTCAACTCTTATCGCTTTTTCGCTCGATGATGCCGGGAATATCTCTACCACATCTCCGCGCACTCTGAACTTGTCTCTAACGAAATTTATATCATTTCGATCATAGTTCAACGAGATCAGCCTTCTCGTCAGATCATCGCGCTCCATAACCATTCCCGGACGCAGACCGATCAGCATTGACTGATACTCCTGCGGATCACCGAGCGAATATATACAGGATACCGATGAGACGATTATGACATCACGTCTTTCTAGCAGCGCACTTGTCGCGCTGTGGCGAAGCATATCTATCTCATCGTTCACCGCGCTGTCCTTCTCGATATAAATATCCTTTCCGGGGATATATGCCTCGGGCTGATAATAATCATAGTACGAAACAAAAAATTCAACTGCATTTTCGGGAAAAAATTCACGAAATTCCGAGCAAAGCTGTGCCGCAAGCGTTTTATTGTGAGCCAATACCAACGTGGGACGGTTCAATTCGGCGATAATGTTCGCCATCGTGAAGGTCTTGCCCGAGCCTGTTACTCCGAGCAGAGTCTGAGCCTTCATTCCGGCTTCGACTCCGGCAGCCAATTTCGCGATTGCATTCGGCTGATCTCCTGTCGGACTGTAGGGCGAATGAAGTTTGAATCTGTCCATAAAAGCTTCCTTTCAAAAAAATCACTACATATATTATATCAGAATAATTTTATAAAGTCAAGACGGGAGAACACAAAATGTGCGCTCCCGTCAAAGATTTTTTAGTTTTATTGGTCTATTGCTTAAAATTGCGCTTCCACTTCCATCTTCCATATGCCTGCTTGACTCTCGTGACAAGTATCGGCGCGAAAAATATCAGAAGATTTATCAAAGCGAACACAAGCGCGAATCTTCCCGACCAACTGCTGAAAATGAACGAAAATATAAGTCCGAGCCCATCCAAAAGCGCGAGCCATTTCATCTTTATCGGCAGGATAAAGAACACATACACCGTGTAATCTGGGTTCAGCATAGCAAATGCCAAAAACAGCGACATATTGAGATAGTCATTCGTTGCATATCCCGTGATAAGTCCCGACAATATCGCACCGACTGCACCCAAAATATAGAAAAGCGTGAAGCCGAATGCGCCCCATTCGTTTTCGAGCGAACTTCCGATCAGCCAATAGAAATACAATGCAAGCAGAGTAAAAAGCAGATTGTCGGCAGGCGGCAGGAACAAAAATGTAAATATTCTCCAGATCTGTCCCTCAGCGATCAGCGAACGGTCGAAATATAGCATTGAATATATGCTCTGTCCCGCCGATGCGCTTATGAAAAAGTCCATTATATATACGATACCCATTGCACCAATGATTATCGTCATCAGATTCGGTATCGACAACCGCCCGAATTTTCTTTCGAGCTTCTGCAAAAGCGAAGGTCTGTATATCATTTCAAGCATTTCTCCCAAATATTTTTTGTTATGGATATATTGTACCATAATATTGTGAAAAATTCAAGT
>CAZRVL010000018.1:0-6287 GCA_964603455.1 uncultured Lachnospiraceae bacterium | reverse complement strand
TTTTTTTTTTTTTGTTTATTTTGTAACAAATTTTTTTCAAAAATTAATTAAAAAAAAAAAAACGACCGGGAAAATCCGATCGTTTTATGAAAATTCATATCACAATATGACTGTTGCCTCAACGCCCTCAGGCAGACTGTAGTGAAATTCGGGCTTAGAATCCACAAATTTCCATTCGGTATGTATGACTCCGCGGCTCGTCTTGTAATTTACCGCAAAATGTCCGATCTCTGGTATCATCACAGGTCTGAGGACTACTCTCTCAAGTCCCGGCGCAGACTCATTCACCCTGATACCGCCGAGATATTCGAAGAACCATCCTGCGACCGCACCGAGCGAGAAATGCGACATACTTATTCCTCTGTCGGGATCGCTCGCACCGTACCAGCTCTCGGTTATAGCCGTTGCTCCGGAGTTAAGCATTCCGAGCCATGAAGGATCGGTAGGATTTGTCAATATCCTGTAGGCATCATCTGTGTGTCCATAGTCCGAAAGTACCTCGAACAGGAATCTCGCACCGATAAATCCGGTCGTTGTGTGGTAATCTGCCTCCCTGACATACTCCGAAAGACGATCTGCAAGTGCCTGACGCTTTTCCTCGGGGGCTATTCCGAAGGCTATCGGAAGGACTATTCCGCATTGGCAATGCGCATCGTAATCGTTTTCTTCAATATGTCGTCTGTTGAATTCCTCAATAGAGATCTCTGCACGCTTCGAAAGCTCATCAGCCTTGGCATCATCTCCGAGTATAGAAGCTATCTCGGATATGCACTTTAGCATATGTATATACCAACAACCGCCGAAAAATTCGGTGTTCGGAGTCACGCCGCCGGGAGAGAGCCAGTCGTTGTACTGATGACTTATGCCGTTCTTCGGAAGTATCATTTCCTCATGCTCTTGACGCTTTTCGATCAGTTTGAGCATTTTCGGATAGCGTGCGCGTAGTATCTCCTTGTCGCCGTAAAAACGGTAGAGCGCATATGGAATGACATAGGTCTCATCCTCCCAGGCATACGGACCATCGTGCATCTTTATGCCGTTGTCAGTCCAACGGGCAAGAAAATCCGAATTGTCGGTCATCCAACAAGCTGCATTGACAAAGAGCTGACTATCGCCGTTCCAATAGTTCTTCTCACGTGTCGGGCAGTCGGTCGGGCCGTTCGAGATGTTGTTGAGCCATGAACGTTTCGCCGCATTGAATATGCGATTTACCGCCACATCATCGGTCTCTATGCTGCCGACCATTTCGAGATCGTTTCTGAGTTCAAACGCAGTCAGTGAGACTACCTGATCTACCGACAATCCTTCGAGTACGACATATCTGAATCCGGTATATGCAAATCGACACTCATAGCTCTCGACTCCGCAACCCTTAGCGGTATACATATCAACGTTCCTGACAAAGCCGCGGCATCTCGCATCAAGATTCGTGTCATTGTTATAAATGACTGCGCCGTATGCACCATTTTCGAGTTTCCCGCTTCGGTCAAAACGCTCATAATATCTGATCCTGACCTGCTGACCTGCCTTTAGATCCTTAAGCACGACCTTCGCACGTCCGGCAATGCAGACACCGACATCATATAGCGGCTGACCATCAAACATACGATATTCGGTCAGCGGATACTCCTTAACAGCCTTTATCGGCGGATATGATTTTAAAAGCAGCTTATCAGCGCATTCACGTGCCGATACCTCGAAGGCATTTGAAAGCTCGAACGCATTCGTTGACCATTCCGGAACTTCAAGTCTCGCATCATATCTTTCGCCATATTGAATATCATTGTCGGTGAGCGGAGACGGCAAGCATTTCCAAGACTCATCCGTAGCTATCCGCTCAACGCTTCCGTCCGAATATTCGACAATCAGTTCAGCCAAAAGCTCCGGAGTCCGCCAATAGAGCGTTCCCCACGAATAACAGTTGTAAGAACCGTTTCCAAGGATCGCACCGATGGTATTTTCGCCCTCGTTTAAGAAAGGAAGCATATCATACTGCGAATATTCATGCTGATAATTCGTGCAGAAAGGTTCGAAAAAGCTGTCCGAAACGCGCTTTCCGTTTATGTACGGCTCATGGCAGCCGAGCGCGGTGGTATATAATGTCGCTGACTTCGGCATTTCCTTGAGCTTGAATCTTCGCATATAATAAAACGAACGTCTCAGAGCTATCGGATGTATATCGCTCTCGTTCAGATTGGAAACTCTTCCGCCTATAGCAGTCTCGAAGCCTTCGGGTTCTTCGGTATCGCCGAATGTCACGAGACTTACCTGCTTAAAGCTGCTGTCGGTCAATATCTCCTCGATCTCACCGTTTTCGTAGGTTATGCGAAGTCCGCCGCTGAATGCGGAGCAGAAGCTGTCGAAGGTCTCGCTCTGATATGCACGGATGTGAAGATTGTTCTCGCCGTCACACAGCGCAGATGTAATATCGCAAAGCTCCATATACCGCACATCCGATGCTATCTGCCTGCCGTTCAGCCAGACATCGAACAAATTGTCGCAAATAAATGCTGCTTCGAGCTTTTTGACCCCTTCCTTCGGTGTGAACAGTCTGAACATATGGAATCTGACACATCCGAGCGACCAAATAAATTTCGCATTCGGAAAATTCTCTTCCTTCGGACGGTCAAATTTTTTGATGACTTCGAGCGATGGCGAGATATATTTCGCCGCATCAAAGCTGCGCTCGATTTTTGTATACTGTTTATTCAACATATCGTGACCATAACATTCGGCTTCGTTCATGATCTGACAAAGCCGATGTTCCTTTCTGCAATGATTTTCAAAAGATATATCCGCATAGATGAACATAGATAAAATATCTCAATCTGACAACATTATACACTATAAACCCTGCATTGTCAATAGTTTTTTAAAAAAAACAAAACAGAAGTCTCTATATTTCAAAGAAACTTCTGCTCATATACTAAAGAAAATGACCGACAAAAGTCGGTCATTTATGTAATTTCAAAGAATTACTTTCTCTTCTTGAGAGAGATGAAAGCTGCGCCGGAAGCTGCGAGGGAAGCTGCTGCTGCAACGATACCCATATCAGCGGTCTGAGCAGCAGACTCTGCCTTGGGAGTGTACTTCTTATCGCTGAGGGTAAGAGTAGACCAGTTGGAGTCAGCGGTGGACCATGCGGAGCCCATGTTAGCTGCATCGAAGTTGTGGAACTCACGAGTAGAAGCATCATCGTCAGCATCATCGTTTACGCCGAAGCCGAAGGTAAGGGTTGCGCCTTCCTCAGCATCGAAATCGGTGAACGGAAGAGCGAGCTCTACAGTGTAACCGTTATCGTTGTAGGTGAATGCAGTCTTAATGTCATCCTTGTTGTCGTTAAGATACTTACCGCCACCAGCGATAGTGGTGAAGGAAGGACCATAGGTGATCTGACCAGCGTTGATGTCAGCGATTGCGCCTTCAGTACCGGAAAGGTTTACATAAACCTCAACGGAGTCGTTCTGATAGATGCTTGTTACCTTGCTCTTATCAGTAACGGTGGAATCAGCGATCTCTGCATAAACATAGAGATTATTCTCATCATATGCAGTCCATACCTTAGCGGTCGAGCCTTCAGTAGCCTCAACTCCGGTGGTCTCACCGATATTTACAACGATAGCATCACAGACATAGATATTATCCTTCTTGCCATCAACGGTAGCGGTTCCCTTAGCTGCCTCATAGGAGTTAGCAGCAGAAGCGGAAGCGCCGAGTGCAGCTACGAGAAGAGCTGCGAGTGCAAAAGAACCAAACTTTTTCATTGCTTTGTTTCCTTTCAAGAAAATATTTTAAGGTCTCTATCAGACCCGATAATATTATATCACATATGCTCGAAAAAATCAAGTCTTTTTTGAATTTTTATAAAAAATTTTTACACGTCGAAAAGGACACCGAATAAATTCGCCGTCCTTTTCGAACTGAGGTTCGATATTTTAAATTACTTTCTCTTCTTGAGGGAGATGAAAGCTGCGCCAGAAGCTGCGAGAGAAGCAACTGCTGCAACTATGCCCATATCAGCGGTCTGAGCAGCAGACTCTGCCTTGGGAGTGTACTTCTTGTCAGTGAGGGTGATGGTAGCCCAGTTGGAGTCAGCGGTAGACCATGCAGAGCCCATGTTAGCACCGTCGAAATTGTGAGCGGTACGTGCGCCTTCGCCCTTCATATCATCGTTGATACCGAAACCGCCGGTAAAGGTTACGCCTTCATCAGCCTCGAAATCGCCGAACGGGATAGCCATCTCAACAGTGTAGCCGTAATCGGTAACAGTGAATGCCTTCTCAACAACATCCTTCTTATCGGAGTTGTACTTACCGTAACCGCCCATACCCGGGAAGTTAGGACCATAGGTAAACTGACCTGCGGTGATCTCGGTGGTTGCGCCTTCCTTGCCTGCGAAGTTTACGTATACTTCAACAGAGTCGAATTCACATCCGGTGGTGGTAACCTTGTCAGCGGGAGTGAGAACAGCATCGGTAACTTCGATGTAAACATAGAGATTTTCTTCGTCATATGCAGTCCATGCCTTACCGGTTGCGCCTTCAGCAGCCTTTTCATTGGTCGATTCAGCGATGTCGATGATAGCGGGATCGCAGACGTAGATGTTATCCTTCTTGCCGTCTACCTTAGCAGTACCCTTGGAAGCTTCGTAAGAGTTAGCTGCGAATGCGGAAGTGCCGAGTGCAGTCACGAGAAGTGCTGCGAGTGCGAGAGAACCAAACTTTTTCATTGTTGATGTCCTTTCAAATGTACAATTAATTTCAGCCTTTTAAAGCTGTGAGTACATTATAGCATATTTTTTCCCAAATTGCAATACCTTTTAGTGATTTTCTACATTTTCGTTAGATTCTACAATTATATATATATATATATATATATATATATATATATTAATTTTGACACAAGCGTTAAAACTTACCGACACATCCGTAGTCGCAGAAATCGAATATCTGTGCATTTTTGTCGGGATTTATTGCGAAAATGAACTTGCTCCCTTCGATAGCCGATGTGTGATGAACAGCACCCGAGATACCGAGCGCAATGTACAGCTTCGGCGCAACAGTTCGCCCGGTTATTCCTATCTGCCACTCATACGGCGCATAGCCGGCATCGACAAGTCCGCGTGAAGCACCGCGCTGTGCCCCGATGGAATCGGCAAATTCCTTGACACGTTCAAGCTCGTCCTTGACTCCCAGTCCCGCCGAAACGATTATATCCGCGCTTTGCGAGACCGTCCGAACAGTAGCCATCTGCGGCAGAGAGCGGCATTCGATCTTAGCCGTTATGTTTCCGCCGAACGCAGGGCGATACATGAATAATTTCTCACCGTCAGTCTCAAGCAGAGTGCAGTCGGCACAAAGTCCGGTTTCAAGTCTTGTCGCGACCTCGGGCGCGATCCGCCTTCCCCAAATATCAGACGGAAACAGCACGACCTTCGGCTTTTTCGCAGAAAACAGCTCAACGAATCCATCAGCACTCAATCGCTCTAATGTGATCACATTGTCTGATAGCTTCGATGCGATCTCGGCAACATCCTCGCCGACCGCATATATCTCCGAAAGCTTCGCGCCGTTCTCCTCGCTTTTGTGTTCATCGTGTATGTCGAGATACATTACCTCGCGTATCTTTTCAAAAAATTCATCGCGTCCGAGAAATTTACAGAATCTGCGTCCGCGTTCGCTTTCAAACGACCTAAGTACCTTTGTCGGCGAACCGTTCAGACCGCATTTTTTGACATCGGCACAGAGTGCTTTCGCATCTAAATATTCAATGTCGTGTATACGCGCACGCATCGGCGGAAATCTCAGCTTTGCTATCCGCTCGACCGTTATGAGCGCGGGAAGCTTCGCATTTTCCTCACCCATTCGAGTTACAGTGTGTATTTTCCCGTCCGAGATATTTGGTATCTCCATAACGTTCGTCAATGCCGGCAGCTTCAATCTCGCCGCAAGTGACGCGCCGACCTGAGCCGTGTCACCGTCCATGCTCTGACGACCGCAGAGTATCAGATATTCATCGTCGCATATGAACTTTTTCGCCGCAAGCGACAGGATATACGATGTTGCCGCCGTGTCCGAGCCTGCAAAGGCTTTGTCACAGATCAAGACCGAATGCTCTATTCCGAGCCGTGTCAATGCCTTCATACGATCTGCCGCGCTATCGGGCGACATGGTAAATACTGCCACTTCGCCGCCGCTTTTCTCACTAAGCGAAAGAGCGACTTCGAGAGCGGCTTCGTCAAAGGGCGAAAGTTCGCCCTTCACGACCTTGACAAATACCAAATATCT
>CAZRVL010000017.1:0-36184 GCA_964603455.1 uncultured Lachnospiraceae bacterium | reverse complement strand
CCGAAACAACGTCGGGTCTTTCCTTGTAGACGCGCATATGCATCTTGATCTCGGAAGAAGGACGGAAACCCTCATATGCCTGAAGAACCTCACCCTTGGAGTTGACCTTACAGATGTACTCGGGGGTCATAAAGCCCTTGGAAACTCCGGTGGGAGTGCAGAGAAATTCATCGGGACCTATCTTGACAGAGATGTTTCCGTCGTTGGAAGCGACCATTCCGCGGTCGTAAATGCGTCTGCCTATCTCGCAGATTTGTTTTTTGATTTCATACTCGGATGCCATTTTTAGTATCTCCTTGTGTATATGATTTTGTTATATATCGAAAATCTCATTTGAGATGTTTCTTCTAATTATAAAGGTAATCGAGAAGCTCGTTTATGCCGTAGCCCTTGACCGAATCGGTTCTGAATATCCTCTCGCAGCCGGCTTCTCTCAGCCACATTTCAGCCATTTCGGGATGTGCATCGGGCTCTGAGCATTTTGTAACTATTCCGATGACAGGTCGGCAGGCCGTAGCCGCGATAGCCGGTGAAAAGAGCGAAAAGGGTTCGGTCGCCGAGGCTAAAAGCCCGATAACGTCAGATTCATATGAATATACCGCCAAAGCACCGCCGAGATGCCTCGTTTGTATATATTCACCCGGCGTATCGACCACGACACCGTTTCTGTCATAGCCAACGGCTTGTGTCTTGGCGTAATGTATCTCCTCACCGCGCAGAGCCTGAGTTAATGTGGTCTTTCCGGCTTCGGATCGACCGATAAGTATCATTCTTTTCATTTAAAGCAGTTAATTTCAACAATATTGATCCTCGAAAAAATCGAGTCAAATTTTTAAGTTTTGGTCAGCTCACAAACCGAAAAGCCGAGCTTCTCTTCGCAATATTCGAGAGTCGCACGGAATGCCGCTTCGACATCTGATATACTTCCAGTGATTATGAGTGTTCCTGAAAATCGGTCTACAAAGCCGATCTGCGCTCCCGACTGCTTTGTCGCAATATCTGCGGCTATTATCGCAGTCTCGGCAGGTGAAAGAGTTATCATTCCTATCGCCGAACGCGAATAATCGACCGTAGGGTCAAGTCCGAGCTTTTGGTAAAGCACCTTATCGGGACTTGCGATTATATGTGCAAGGGTTATCTGCTTTCCGGGAACAAGCTCCTGAATTATTCTGACCTTGCCGTCATTTTGCCCTATGTTGTCGGGTATAGAAAATGTAGGTCTCATTTTATCCTCCAATATGACAGATTATTCCGGTGGACGCACATACGTTTCTGAGATATTCCATCTTTGCCTTATCCGGCGGTGTCACATCGCCCATGGCATATCCACGTCCAAGCCCGATGTATTTGTCATATCCGAGCCTGTGGTACGGAAGAATGTGCATTTCGTTCACCTTAAGGGTCGAATACGCAAATTCGGCTATATCGTGAAGCTCTGTCGGAGTGTCATTGAAGCCTGGGATCACCGGAACGCGGACTACGAGCCGTTTTGCACGCTTCGAAAGCGTTTTGGCATTATCAAGAATGCGCTCGTTCGGCTGAGTAGTGTATTCACGGTGCTTGTCCGAATCCATGTGCTTAATATCCATGAGGAAGGTGTCAACGAGAGGAATGAACCGTTCGACTGTCTCCCATTCGACCGCGCAGGTGGTCTCTATCGCTGTCGAAAGTCCACGCTCCTTGCAGGCTTCAAGTAAAGCACAGGCAAAATCGGGTTGTCCCATACATTCTCCGCCGGAAAGAGTCAGTCCCCCTCCAGAACGGCGATAATACGGCATATCCTTCATAACAGTCTCAAGCACTTCTCCGACCGTGGTGTCATGACCTATAGTCTTATTGACTCCGTTTTGGAGCATATTTTCTATCTCATACGACTGCGATTCCGGATTGCAGCACCAACGGCATCGGAGATAGCAGCCCTTTAAAAAGACTATCGTCCTAATACCCGGTCCATCGTGTACCGAAAACTTCTGTATATCGAATATCCTTCCCTTTACCGAAAGGTTGTCCATCTTTTAAAATCCCGTCTGCTCGGTGCGGTTTATAATGTCATCCTGCAACGACTTCGAAAGAGTTACAAACAGCGCGGAATAGCCTGCTACGCGAACAACGAGCGACTTATATTTTTCAGGGTGCGCCTGTGCATCGCGCAGAGTTTCGCGGCTGACGACATTGAACTGCACGTGGCTTCCTTTCTGGTCGAAATATCCGCGCACGAGTGCAACGAAGCTTTCAAGTCCTGCGTTTCCTTCGAGAGCCGACGGATGGAACTTCATGTTAAAGAGCGTACCATTCGATGCTATTCCGTGATCGAGCTTCGAGACCGAGTTGCAAGATGAAGTCGGACCATGCGTATCCTTTCCGGCTGACGGTGAAACACCATCGGCTATCGGCGTGAAAGCATATCTTCCATCCGGTGTCGCACCGGTCTGTGCTCCGAGCGGAACGTTTGCCGAGACAGGATACAGACCTGCCTGGAACTGTCCCCCACGCGGATTCTCGAACCCTTCAAGCGGTCTCGTATAGGTATATGCGACATCTCTCGCGAAGAGATCGACTTCTTCTATATCGTTTCCGTATTTCGGAACATCGTCTATGTAGGATTTTATTTTTCTGTAGCGGTTTCTCTGGAATTCAGAAGCATTTTCCTGAGTCTTTTTCGCCATGAATATATCGCGTATGATATTCTCGCTGACATTCTTTCCGGATGCCGCCATCGACTTGACCTCTGCGGTCGTGAGCATCTCTGCGGCTTTGTCGGTTATGTCCTCGCCGAAATTATGCTCAAGAGCTTCTCTCAGCTCAGCCATCGTGAATTTTTTGTCCTCGAATACAAGCTTCTTTATTGCATACAGCGCATCGGTCATATTCGCTATTCCGAAGCCCTGCGGGCCGGTGAAGTTATAGAGCGCACCGCCGCACTGAGTGGGCTTTCCGCGTCCGATACAGTCATATATCATCGAGGATTCGAATGGGAGCGGACAGCGTTCCATATGTGCCTTGTCTATCGCGTTGTCGGCATTGACAAGAAGCTTTATCATGTATGAGGTCTGAGCCTTGAAAGCATCGTAAAACTCATCGAATGTCTTCATTTTTGTGACATCCGGAGTTTCTGCACCCACAAGCTCACCGCTCGGATTCGATCCGCTCTTATCGCATCCCGAATACATCGTAAGCTCAAGCGGACGACACATATTGAAGAATGCAGCATCGTGCCAGCCCTCAGTCTTGCCCGATTTCTGCGGCTCGACACAACCGATTATATTGTAGTCACGCGCATCCTCTACCGAAAGTCCGCGGCTTATGAGTGAAGGAATTATGACCTCATCGTTGTAATATGCCGGGAGACCGATACCGGTTCGGGTAAGCTCCGCCGCCTTAATAAGAAATTCATGCGGTGAGCCGTTCCAGACTCTAACAGAGAAGGACGGCTGAGGGAGCATTACATGGCGGGTCGCCTGTATCGACATAAAGGAAAGATCATTCGTTGCATCCAGTCCCTCAGGTGTCTGACCGCCGGCTATAAGGTTTTGGAAAAGCGAATATCCTGCAAAACCCTCCGCCGATGAAGCGTCACGGCATTTATTCAGGTCGTTGAGCTTTATCCAAATGCAGTCCATAAGCTCCTGTGCAGCTTCGGGTGAGATCCTTCCTGCTTCAAGATCGGCTCTGTAGTAAGGATACATATACTGATCGAATCTTCCGGGCGAGATCGAATGTCCGGATGATTCTACCTGTAGAAGCATCTGAACGAACCAGAATGACTGGCAGGCTTCGTAGAAGCTCTCAGCACCGTTTTCGGGAACCTTTTCACAGTTCTGTGCGATTTTCACAAGCTCTGATCTGCGATTTTGATCGCGGCATTTTTCAGCCATTTCACGTGCAAGTGCAGCATAGCGTTTAGCATATGTAACAGCAGCCTCACAGCTTTCGATCACAGCCTTAAGAAAATGAGTGCGCTCTGCATAATCTGCATCTCCGAAGTCGCATTTTTTAAGCTCTGCATCAGCTTCGGCGATTATCCCTTTGTAGCCTTTTTTCAGGACTTTCGCATAATCTACCGTCACATGTCCGACACCGTTATAGAAATAGTTTCCGGGGGTAAAGACATTGTGTTCCATAGCTTTTATCGTTTCGTCAGCCATGTAAGAAGTCGCAAGCTCCGAGGTAGTCCTTCCCTTCCAGTATTTGTATACCTCATGAAGGATATGCTTGTTCTCATCCGAGATATAAAATGGGTCTGCGCTTCTTGTAGCGACAGTCTCAAATTCATTTTCAAGCCATTCAAACGAAAACTCCGGGAACACCTGACATCCACGCGGAGATTTTGTAGCCGAGCCAACGATCAGCTCGTTATCACGAATCGTTATCGGGATATTCTCACAGATATGCTTAAAAGCGTGCGCACGGCGTGAGATGATCGGTTCGCCCTCGCTCGCCATATACGATTCTGTGAGGAGCACAGCTCGGTCGGCTTCTATTTCGGGCAGATGATCATACAGAGCATCCTTGAGCTTCTGTATGCGCTCGGTCGGTTCGAGGTCAATTATATGATATTTAGCCATTGAAAGCAGATTCCTTTCCTAAGCCTTTTAAGAAATTAATTACATATGCAGAAGGGTTTGCGGTATGTTTATCGGACAGAGCGAATATATCGTGCTTTGCGCCGTAGATCGTGACCGGATGACCGGCAAATTCGAGAAGAGTGCGGTCGTTCTCCGAATCTCCGAACGCCATGACATCGTGTCTATCGACACCAAGCTCTGAACACAGTAGTCTTACAGCGGTAGATTTATCCACATCGGCTCTGACATATTCGGATACGTTCTCACCTCTATAGACGCGCTTAAGTCCTGCTATCGACACATCCTCGCGAGTAAAAAGGATGATCTTATCGACATTTTCTTTCGGCAGTCCGTCAAACGGTGCGTATTCATCGAGCAGTCTGCGTTTTTCGCTTTCGATGATGGTCGAGCGATTTGAGAGGAGATACGATCTGTGAGCTGTACAGAATTCGATAGCATTTACGCAGTCTGCAAACTTGACAGCCGTTGAAAGCACATTCAAATCGATCGGAAATTCCGCAAGCACGGTTCTGCCTGCGAAAATTATTGAGCCGTCAAGTGCGGCAAACACGAGCTTATCCGAGAATTTCGAGAAGATAGAAAGGAGCGATCTGAGCGAACGTCCGCTGGCGATGACGAATGGAATATTACATTTATGCAAATTGCCGAGCATTTTAGCGAAGTCATTCGGATAAGATATTTTCGAGCGAGACAGCAATGTTCCGTCCGCATCAGAGACGACAAGCTTCACCATTTCACGTCCTTTCACAAAATTCTCTATATATATGATACTACATTTTCGTCGAAAAGTCAAGGCGTGTTTTTAAAATTTTATCCGGTCGCTCGCAGAATTTATAGTCAGTTCGTCAACTCCTTTTGTTAATAATGTTATTTTATGTGAATTATGCCAAATTCTAACACGCAGAGAGCCTCCGCCGGCAAACGTCAAGTGATCCTCATGTGAAGGCATATATTCATGTCTCATCAGCCGCATTTTTACGCGAATGGACGGAATGTTACCTTTACGGTAGACAAAGTTTAAAAGCATTTGATTAAAATAGTTTTAACTCAAACGGATAATACTTCGGTATAATGGACAAAAGAATGCCACGACCGGATCGGTCGTGGCATTCTTCACTTTGCCTATATTGTACAAAAACTCTGTTTCTGTCGCGTAGAATAGCGGCTGATGGGACATGAATATACGCCTTCACATGAGAATCACTTGACGTATGAAGATGCTTCGTTGAGATTGTAGTAGAAGCCTTTCTTTGCCATGAGAGCCTCGTGATTTCCGGATTCAATGATCTTTCCATCCTTCATAACAAGTATCACATCAGCCTCACGTATCGTCGAAAGCCTGTGAGCTACTATGAACGATGTCCGTCCCTCCATAAGCTTCGTAAATGCCTTCTGTATCTTTATCTCGGTTCGTGTGTCGATAGATGACGTAGCTTCGTCAAGTATCAGCATAGGCGGTATGCAGAGCATTATCCGCGTTATGCACAATAACTGCTTCTGACCCTGCGATAAGCTTCCGCCATCCTCACCGATAACCGTGTCATAGCCGTTTGGCAGACGCTTTATAAAGCTGTGCGAATGCGCTGCCCTCGCCGCAGCCTCGACCTCCTCGTCTGTGGCATCAGGCTTTCCCATGACTATATTGCTCCTGATCGTTCCCGAACGCAGCCACGTGTCCTGCAATACCATTCCATAGCTTTTTCTCAGACTATTTCGAGTAATCTCGCGTATATCGTTTCCGTCAACCTTTATGCTTCCAGAATCAGTGTCATAGAACCGCATGAGCAGATTTATAAAGGTCGTCTTTCCGCAGCCGGTCGGTCCGACTATCGCAATTCGCTGACCTTTCTTTACCGACAGATTGAATTCCTCAATAAGCTTCTTGCTCGGGTCGTAGGAAAAATACACATGCTCCAGCTCAATATTTCCCGAAGCATCGCAAAGCTCCTTTGCTCCCTCGACATCCGGAGTCTGAAGCTCTTCCTCGATCAGCTCAAACACCCTCGCAGCGCACGCAAGCGCATTCTGAAGCTCGGTTATTACTCCAGAGATCTCATTGAAGGGCTTTGTATACTGGTTCGCATACGATAAAAAGCAGGTAAGACCTCCGACCGTTATTCCGCCGGCAACCGCTGTCAACGCACCGCAAAGCGCGACCATCGCATACACAACACTGTTGACGAATCGTGTCGAGGGATTCGTTATAGATGAAAAGAATATCGCCTTAAGAGATGCCGCACGAAGTCCTTCGTTTATCTCATCGAACTGTTTTTCTGCCGACTCCTCATATCCGAATGCACGAACTATCTTCTGACCGCCGATCATCTCATCAATAAATGAGGTCTGCTTTCCGCGCATCTCAGTCTGAGCCTTGAACATATTATAAGTCCGCTTTGCGATAAAGCCGGCAGCGAACAGCGAGAGCGGAGTCACCAAAAGCACCACTAAGGTTATACCGGGATGTATCGACAGCATAAAGCCTATCGTTCCGATTATTGTCGCAACACCCGAAAACAGCTGCGTAAAGCCCATCAAAAGTCCGTCCGCAAAGGTATCGGTATCAGATGTTATTCGGCTTACTATCTCACCTGCAGGATGCGAATCGAGATATGAGAGCGGAAGCTGCTCTATACGTTCAAAGGCTTCGTTTCGTATATCGCGAACTATCTGATAGGTTATTCGGTTGTTCAGCGTGCTCATCAACCAACCGGATGCCGCTATCACCAACGTGCATACCGCAACCTTCAGCAGCAGTGCTCCGACCGCTTCGAAATCGACCATTCCGGCACCGATGATATTGTCAACAGCTTCTCCGACAAGCAGAGGTATATAAAGCGTCATTGCAACGCTCAAAGCTGCAAGCAGCACAGAAACAAGGATAGCCCATTTGTATGAGCCGATATGCGAAAGTATCTGCTTTATCGTCTTTTTGCGGTCATATGATGCCTTTTTAGCCATTCTTGTTTCCTCCTTCATTTTTCTCGAACTGTGAATAATATATCTCGCTGTATACCGGACAGCTTTCGAGCAGTTCATCATGAGCACCTGCTCCGACAAGCTCACCATCGTCAAGCACGAGTATAATATCGGCATATCTCACCGATGAAGCTCTCTGCGAAACTATGAATACAGTCGTACCGGCACATTCCTCGGCTATGCTCCTTCTGAGAGCTGCATCGGTCGCATTGTCGAGAGCGGATGCACTGTCATCAAGAATAAGTATCTCAGGCTTTTTAGCCAATGCACGCGCTATAGTCAAACGTTGCTTCTGACCACCGGAAAAGTTAGTCGCTCCCTGCGAAACAAGCTCACCAAGTCCACTTTCCTTCTTCGCAATAACATCCGAAGCCTGCGCGATATTCACAGCTCTCATAAGCTCTTCATCAGTCGCAGCTTCGTTTCCGAGACGCAGATTTTCGGCTATCGTCTTATTAAAAAGCAATGCCTTCTGCGGAACTACACCGATTTTTCTGTTGAGCTCGGACTTCGGATATTCCTTTACGTCTATGCCATCGATATAGACCTTTCCCTCAGTAGCATCATAGAAGCGCGGAATAAGATTTATCAGCGATGTCTTTCCAGAACCCGTGCCGCCTATTATTCCGACAGTCTGCCCTCGCTTTACCGAAAAGCTTATGTTGCCAAGCGATCTGTCACCGGCACCGTTGTAGGTCAGCGAGACATTCTCAAAGCGCACAGCATCATCGTTTTCCGGCTTTGCGGTAAGCTTTTCGGGATATGTCATAGAAGATTCTATCTCAAGCACAGCCTCGATTCGGTCTCCGCATGCTGCTGCTTTGGTAAGGTTTATTATGAGATTTGCCAGCTTTATCAGCTCGACAAGTATCTGCGACATATAGTTGTAGAGAGCGACAAGATTTCCCTGTGTGATATATCCATTATTCACACGTTCAGCTCCGACATTTATGAGTGCTATTACCGCAAGATTTATAACTACATATGTCAATGGATTCATCAGCGCAGAGATCCTTCCTACAAACTTCTGAGCGGCAGTCAATTCATCATTCGCTTTCTTAAAATCCTTGACTTCGGCTTCTTCACGGCAGAATGCGCGTATCACACGAACTCCGTAAAGATTCTCGCGTACTCTCAAAAGCACGCCATCAAGCGATTTCTGTACCTTTTTATAAAGCGGTATCGAAATCAGCATTATGCCGAAAACTATGACCGAAAGTATAGGTATCGCAACAGCAAATATCAATGCTGACTTGACATCTATCGTGAATGCCATGATCATAGCACCAAAAACTATAAACGGTGAGCGCAGGAATAATCTCAAAAAAAGATTAAGTCCGGACTGCACCTGGTTTATGTCACCTGTCAATCTGGTTATCATAGTAGATATTCCCAACGAATCGAGCTCGGTGTAGGACAACGAGCAAATATGCGAAAACAGTTTGGATTTTACCTTCGCACAAAATCCGGTAGATGCCTTTGCTGCAAAATACTGCGCCGTCAGCGAGGATGCAAGACCGATCAGACCAAGCCCTACGAGCAACAATGACATCCTTACAATATAGCTCTGATCCGAATTTGCGATACCCGTATCGATTATCGCCGCAACGACGAGCGGAACGACAAGCTCAAATGAGGCTTCAAGGAGTTTGAATAGTGGACCGAGCACGCACTCCTTGACGTACCCGCGCATGAATTTGAGTAGCTTGAACAATGTTATACCTCCGTGTTGTTTTTCATAACATATTATTATACTAAATTTTGTACTGCCTGTCAAGAGTTTTTCGAGATTTTTAAAAAAATCGACAAATTTTAAATTTTACATAGGCAATAGAAAATGCGAATTGTGAACTTTTCGTAATATTTTGCCTTGTAGCCTTGATAAATCCAAATATTTGTGGTAGAATGGATAAGTTATTATTGAAAATAATACCAAGCTCTATTCGAGCGGAAAGGATGCTTTCTCAAAACGAAAGCAAATGGTTATAAAAATGGACGAAAAGGTATTAGCCTCCGTAAACGGCAAGGCGATCACAGAAGCAGATGTCAACGCATATCTCATGTCGATGGGTCAGCGCGCTCAGTCATATGACAATCCGAAGGGACGCGCAATGATCCTTGAACAGCTAATCAACAAGGCACTTTTGGTGCTCGATGCTACAAGAAATCTGTATGAGCGTGAGCCCGAATTCAAGGCACAGCTCGCACGTGTCAAGGATGAGCTCCTCGCAAATTACGCAGTCGAAAAGGCAGTCGGCTCGGTAAAAGTCACAGACGATGAAGTCGCAAAATATTATGATGAGAACAAGGCACAGTTCGTATCCGGTGAAGCAGTAAGTGCGAGCCATATACTTGTCGATTCCGAGGAAAAGGCAAACGATATACTCGAAAAGATAAAATCGGGCAAAATGACCTTCGAGAATGCCGCACGTGAATATTCCACCTGCCCATCAGGCAAAAACGGCGGAGATCTCGGAGAATTCGGACGAGGACAGATGGTTCCGGAATTTGATGCAGTCTGCTTTGATATGGCGGAAGGCGAGCTTCGCGGTCCGATCAAGACCCAGTTCGGCTATCATCTGATAAAGCTCAACCATAAGCATGAGCCGAAAGAAATGAGTCTGCTCGAAATACGCGACCAGCTTCGTGAAAAGCTCCTCGCCGAAAAGCAGCAGGCAGCCTACACCTCAAAGATAAACCAGCTCAAGATACTCTATCCGGTCGATAACCACAGCAATCAGAACTCTGGTATCATTATATAAAAATTTTTTAACGCTTTTGATAGGCAGTTGCATATCCGAATCATTTAAAACTGTATCAATAGCTTTAACGGCATAACGGATATGCTCACTTCGAAATCACTTAAATAATTTATCAGCTTTAAAATTTATAAAGATAAAGGACAGGTTCAATTCCTGTCCTTTTGATTTAGATAAGTTTCCTGTACCTGTCGCGCTCGGCTTCTGGAATTCCGAGCAGGTCTGCGGCAAAATCGAAATCAATGCCGTGGTTCTTGACCATGTTTGTAAGGGATGAAAGACGCTGATTGTATTCGCCCTGTGCAAGACCTTTAGTCAGACCTTCTGACAAGCCTTCGGCACGACCTTTGAAGAGACCATCGGACAAGCCCTGTGCAAGCCCTTCGGCGCGACCCTCTTCCCTTATACCTGAGCTCAGATTACACATTTCATTCATCTCCTTGTCAGGTTCTCCGGTCAGGTCGATCTCAAATTCGTTTTCGAGTATATTCTTGCGCTTGCCGTAGCTCAGTCCGACCGCAAGCAGTATATTCAAAAACCTCAACATTTTGTCGTCACACCCCAGGACTTCGCCGGTATCTTTATCGACTTCCCCAAGGCATATCATGATCACCTTGACCAGATCATAATTTTCTTTCTTCTCTCGTACTGCGCCGACCATATTACGTTCACATATTTCGTATTCGGTGACGCTGTTCATGCGCTTTTTCGGCGAATCCATACATATCCATATCGAATAGACTTTCTTAAGCTTTTCGTAATGCGAATGCTCAAATTCTCTGCCGTACTGCGAAGAGATCAGTCTGCTCGCGTAGTACAATGCTCGCTTGATCAGCGGATAGCCCGGATTGTATTTCTTTTGGGCTTCGATGTTAATTATCAGCCGCATTTCTTCATCCGAGCCCGGAATAGCCGCATCGAATTTTACATCGTAATATATAGTATTTTCGCTTATCGAAGCATCCTCGGTATTCTGACCGTGGATCTTACTTTGACTGTCGGGACGTACATTCGATTCGCCGATCTCTGGCGTTCCCTCGATACAGTCGATTATCTTTTCATATGTACAGTCCTTATATTCCTCGACACAGCCCTTGAGTATCCTCGCAAGGAATACCTTGTTCGCCAGTACTACCTTGCAGGCATGATCATATCTTTCCTCAAGTGTTGCCGCCGAGAGATTTTCGTTTGTCGGACTACTCATATCGAACACTTCGTTGCAATTATATTATATCACAAGTACAGATACTTTTCAAGGTTCCGAATAAAAATTTACAAATTATATCTCAGGGATACAAAAATTCATTCACACGTCTTGCAGTCTCGTCAATATCGAATGACAATATTGCCATATTCTTGTACCAAGCGTTCTTATACGAATCCGCATACGGCACTTGCTGGCTCGAAAAGCTCAATTCAGACGCGGATGACAGGACCGATGCCGCAAGAGATACCAATGTAGACGCAGATATGTTCGTTTTGACTATAGACATACAGTAATCGATCAGGTCACTTATCTCACCTATCGGCATATTTATGACCTTGTTCATCACTGCCATGATAACATCGCGCTGCCTTCTCGCACGTCCGAAATCGCTGTCTGTCGTGCGGTTCTGCATATGAGCCATAGCTAATTTGCTGTCCATATGATTCAGCCCGACGGTAAGATCCTCAAATATAAAATTAGAATAATAATCTATCTCCGCCTGCGTAAGATTCACATCTACTCCGCCGATCTTGTCTATAAATTCGGCTGTGCCCTTGAAATCTATCACCACGAAATTCTGTAGATCGAGTCCGAAAAGATCGTTTATCGTGTTGACCGCAAGCCCTGCTCCGCCATAGGCATATGCCGTATTAAGCCGATTCCAGTCGTGATTTTCAATAGGTACGAGTGAATCCCTCAAAAACGAAACCATTTTGACCTCAGCGGTCTTTTTGTTATATGACACAACGAGCATGGTGTCGCTTCGTCCGCGCTCTACCGTAACATCCCTTGAATCGGTTCCCATAACCAGAATATTTATAACATCCTTATCCTTCTGCTCAACACTGTACATCGGATAATTTTTGCTGTAAACACTGACTGCATTTTTTGCCGTTCCGAATGAATTGTTCGGATTCGCTGTCGTCTCGGATGAGACAGCCTTACTTGGTTGAACTGTGGTATTCTTCGGCGGCGCAGTCTCTATAGTCAGCGGCTGCGTTTCACGAGCAGTCGTTTCAGCCTGCTCACTTTCGGTGATCTCATAACTCTCGGCAGAAGATTCGCTTTCTGTCGAATATTCACTTTCGTAAACCTCAGATTCGGTTTCGACAATATCAGAGATTCCCTCAGAGCCTTCTATAATCTCCGGATATTCTGGTCTCACAAAGCTGTCCGAACGCTCGACCGGTGCTTCGTTTATATACGATGTCCTGTGATATTTGGCAATAAGAACTATTATCGGTATGCAGCACAGAAGTATCAAAATTATAAGCACGGCGACCAATATCTTCACCGCACGTCTTGATTTTTTCTTTTCCTTATTCATTTCCTTTTCCTGAAAAATAAAACGATTTTAAAAATAGCCTTCCTGTGTCCGAAGGTATATCTTCGGAGAGTCGAATGCGCCCTCATGAGCCACCCATCGGCATTGAAATATTTTCCGCCCAAACTCATTCAAATAGCCGCCGCAAGAATTTTTTCGGCTTAACGATTTCACAAATATACTGTGCATCGCCGCTGATATTGTACTGTCCGTTCGGGAGAATATCGATGATCCTGTGCAAAACAAATGAACCATCGTCCCACCTGAAAAATATAATATCTACACGCTTTATCTTATGATCCGCCTCTTTGAAGAGCTTCACTACCGAGTTTTACGGTCTCAAAAGCGGAAGCATACTCGTAGTAACTCTGACAAAAATGCTCCCGCCGTTCTTTAAAAGTTCTTAAAGTTCATCCCCGTTTTTTACAGGGTCGATGATACATACACTGTTCATCATTCGCTTTCGGCTTCGGAAGTCTCGTCATCGTGCGCGATATTCTCGGTATCCTGCGCCTTTTCACGGCGTTTTTCACCGTAGCCGTACTTTCCGTAGCCATATTTTCCATATCTATAGTGCGAATATCTGTAGCCATAGCCGTATTCACCGAGTCCTTCGCTTACCGCATTGAGGATGCAGCCGACTATATTCGCACTGCCCTGATAATGTATCGAATCGAGTGCTTCGAGTATTCTCGATACTCTAACAGTATCCTGACGAACGACCATGATTATCGAATCGACAGTCTGCGCGATCACCGATGGCTCAGAGGTCAATCCTGCCGGAGGAGTATCGACTATGACATAATCATACATCTGCGAAAGCTTTGAAAAGAGCTCACGCATATTATCTACATCAAAAAGCTCCCAAGCTGTGAATGCCGCAGTATTGAAGTTCATCACAGATATGCCAAGCTCACCGCATTCCTGTATCTCACCCGGACGAGTATCATCCTTATCGGGAGCATACATATCCATTCCGATAAGCTTGTTTACACTGGGATTTTTAGTATCGGCATCGACAACTATGACAGATCTTCCGGTGCGTGCGATGGCAACGGCAAGATTCACGGATACAGTAGTCTTTCCCTCACCGGGAGCGGTGCTTGTCAGCATTATGACCTTTCCGACATCCTTCGAGCTTATGATCGAATTGCGAAGTGCTCTGAACGCCTCGCGATATGAATCGCTCACACGTGTGTTCGTAAGCAGCACCGACAGATCTTTTTCGGTCTTATATTTTTTAAAAGAGACTGTCGGCAAAGTTCCGACACAGTGCCGATTGAGCTTTTTTCTTATTTCGCGGCGGTTTCGTATCGTATCACGGCTTATTGAATAGAATATCATCCACAAAACGCTCAGCGCAAGTCCGGCTAAAGCTCCCTTGATGACACTTGAACGATATGAAAAACTGTTATAAGGCACTCTCGGAACTTCGGGAGGATTTAAGATCACAAGCTCTGTATTTCCGATAACATACTGAGCTACAGCAGGATAATTCTCTATCACCGACAAAAGTACATCGTATATGAGCTGCGGATCTTTTCCCTTGGCAGTTATCGTGAACATATTCGTTCCCTTTACCACCGAAGCCGAAAGCGTTGCCGGAAAATATTCAAGCTCCATATCAGAGATAATTATATCCTGGAGTATTCGGCTCTCGATTATCGCAGGAAAGGTCGATGAAAGTTGATTTGCCGTTGCTCTCGCATATGAGAACGAATATGAGGAAAGTCCTATCCCGGCAGATCCGGGCTCTTGAGTTCTGACAGAAAATGTCACGCTCGTCTCATACATCGGCGTATAGCTGAATCTGTCCTTTGCGAACATCGCACCGCCGAAAAGCACCATAAGGATCAAGCTCAGCCACCAGAATTTGGCAAATCCGCGGATGATCATAGAAAAATCTATAGATATGCGCTCGTCATCATTCTGTTTTGAAATAGAAGTGTTGTTTGCTGAAGTCATTATCAAAGATCCCCCTGTCAGCTTTTGTACTTTTTGCTGCCGTATTTGGCGTAACTGTAAACACCGTAACGACCGCTTTCATCAGCACCTATCTGTCCGAGAAATGAAAATTCTGGATTAAGATCATTCAGTATGCAGCCAACGAATTTACCGCACTCATTCGACAAAGAAAGCACAGCATCATTAATATCTGCCGTCGGTACACAGTCTGTTCTGACCACAACATATGCCGCATCGGCATACTTCGCTATTACCGGGACATCAGCTGCCGCAAACAGCGGCGGAGTATCGATTATACAGTAATCGAACGGACCGTTCCCGAGCGAAGCAATTATCTCGCCGACTCGCTCCGAATGTACCCAGTCCACATAATCCTCATGCGCATAATTGTTGCAGGCAAGATATAGATTCGTATCCTGATACTGCTTTAAGCGATAGCTGTTTAGCTGTACACTTCCCGAAAACAGATCGCCGAGATCAGGGAATTTTGTCGGCTTTAGATCGAATATCTTGTGCAGCGCAGGCTTTTTGAAATCCATGTCGAGCAAAGCGACCTGATTTCCGCGCTCGGCAAGCGACAGAGCCACATTCGCCGCAATCGTGGATTTTCCCTCGTTTTCGGCGACACTGGTTATGAGAATTATCTTCTGCCCCTTTGTGCGCTTGGAATACTCTATTTTAGTCGCAAGCTTGCCATAGCTTTCAACAAATCTATAGCTTGCAAACGAATCGCTGACAAGCAGCGCGGTCTTCTTTTTATCTATAAGCGAGGCTTTAAGGCTTCCGTGAGGCTTTTCGTGAGCAACAGTGGCACAAAGCTCGGCATCGATCTTTTTTCGGAAGGAATTTGCATCCTTTACCGTGTCTCTGAATATCGAAAACAGCATTATCACTACAATATCCAAAGCAGCCAAAGCCAGCGAAGCCTTCAAACGGTTTCTGTACGGGATCGAATTTGACGGGCTTGTCGGAAGGTCGGGAGACCTCATAACATCTATCACCGCATCCTCCGATATTACCGCACTCGATATTTCCGGATATACCTCAAGCAATGAACAAAGCTCACGATATGCGATCTCGGGCGAGGAAGCGGTAACACTCACCGTAAATATATTCGTGCTGTCGATTATGCCGGCATTCACTCTGCCGTCGAACGAAGTATATCCGAGATTTTCGGCAGCTCTTTGAGTCATAGAGGGCTGAACCAATATGCTCGTGAACATCTGTGCCATCTCGGAAGATACCGAAATATTCGCATATGACGAATACGATGAAGAATTTCTGATATTCGCGATCAAAGTCGCCGTGCTGGTATATTCGGGACGATATATGCTCCTGCCGTAGACACTGACACCAATATATCCGATAAGCGCGGCAAGTATGACAGTCCAAAAGCTGTGTACAAGATCACGTATAAGGCTGTACGGCTCGATGAGAAGTCCGCTTTTTTCTTCGCTCTGATTCATTTCGCATCCTCCCCTTCAACAATGACCGTAAGCGTTTCGTGCGCCTTGTGATCCTTGCCGCTTTCGTCATAGGCTGTGACATAATAATGGACAAGATATATTCCGGGTGTATCGGTATCGAGATCGGAATCTATCCTGACCGATGAGGTCATATATGTCTTTATCTCCTCGCCGTCATCATCCTCCGATACAACATAAGCCGCGGCAAGATTTCCGCGCATATCGACTTCTTCTCCGACTTGCGCGAACATAAGATATTTCGAAAGCTCTATTGTCGGAGCTTCGACATCTCGCTCCTCGATAAGCACCGGAAGGTCTATCGAAGCCGATCCTCCCATAGAAGAGGTGACTCTGGCATTTACATAGAATACGTTCGCCGTGCTGACCATATAATCACTCGAAGTTATGATTATCCTGCCCGAAATATCGCCGTCCATCGAATCGACAGCTCCAAGATAACGCAGCGTATTAGCACTTTGAGCCGTCGAAAATATCAGCGAGCCGCGAAGATAAAATTCAGGCTCGGTATAGTCATCGTATATGACCTTTCGTGTGGTCTTCACAACATGATCGTCATCATCCCAGACAGCATACGTGACCTTTGACGTTCCGACATCAATGAATCTCGAAATCGATTCAACTATCACCCTGTCACTGAGATCTCCGTCCTTGCCATCGTTCGCACTGACTCCGTTTAGCAACACAGATCTGTCATCATGTATGCTTACATGTATCTCATCGCTTTCAAGCTCGATATTAGGCATTGTCGAATCCAATCTTGTGCCGAAAGATGTTATGATATTAAGTATGAGCAGCGCGGTAAACACGAGCAGCACGCCTGCCTTCCAAATCCTCATGCGGTCATCCCCCTGATATTTCGCCGCTGTAGCGTATAATGCGGCGATTATTTATTATCCTGTACGGATTGTGTTTGAGCAGCAGATCAGCATATCTGATAGACCACTCTGTGCTGATATATTCGTGAATATCCGCAAGATACGGAGTCCTGCGGTAGGGTCCGTGCGCATCGCTTGCGACCACATCGGCAAGTCCCTCACTTGTCAGCTCATGGGCATAGTTCATCGCCCTCTCACCGAAGGCTCCACTGTAGCTTCCCTTGTTTATCTGCAATACACAGCCCATACAGCGAAGCTCATATGCCCTCGGAGCAGAGATGAACTCATACCTTTCCGGATGAGCCAAAACTGGAACGAATCCGACCTCGACAAGGCGTTCGAGTCTTCGCTTTGCATTCGAATAGCTCTCGCCGAAATCAAATTCGACCAAGGGATATGCCGATCCGTTGAGAGTCAAAAGCTCACCTGATATGAGCATTTCAACATTTCTGCCGTTTAAAAGTATCTCCTGCCCGGCATAGACAGAAAGTCTTATCCTATGCCGCAAAAGCAGCTCTTCGAGCTTTTTCACCACCATCGGCAGCATTTTGTATTCATAGTCGCTGTCTTCATTGAAATGCGGAGTACATATCACAGCACTGCATCTTCCCTTGACGGCTATCTCAGCCATCTTCAAGGTATCATCGAGCAGCTCTGCACCATCATCTATCCCCGGAAGGATATGACAATGAATATCAAACATTGACGTTTTCCTTTTTTAATTCATCTTTTTTGTTGTGCGAAAAAGTAGGAACTATCTCGCTGAGTTTTTTCACGACATCCTCACTGTCGGAATTAGGATCATCGACGATCCGCTTGAGGTCGCGAAGGCTGTTCATGAAAATATCATTGTCCATTTCGATCGGCTTTCCGACGAATATTTTGTTCTTCTCGGTCTTTTTGAGTCCTTCCTCGTTCATGAGCAGCTCCTCATAGAGCTTTTCACCCGGACGCAGACCTATATACTTTATGTTTATATCGCGTCCTAGGACAAGTCCCGAAAGCCTTATCATATTCCGCGCCAGATCATCTATCTTGACCGGCTCGCCCATATCGAGAACGAATATCTCTCCGCCCTTTGCAAGTGCCGAAGCCGTAAGCACAAGCTGGCTCGCCTCGGATATGGTCATGAAAAAGCGGATCATTTCCGGATCTGTAACAGTAACATCACGTCTTTCCTCTATCTGCTTCTTGAACAGCGGTATTACCGAACCGTTCGAACCGAGAACATTTCCGAATCTTACCGCCGAGAAAGAGGTATCCGGCGATACCTTGTCCATGCACTGGATTATCATCTCGCATATGCGCTTTGTCGCGCCCATAACATTCGTGGGATTGACAGCCTTGTCGGTCGAGATCAAAACAAACTTTGATACCCCAGCATCGCGTGCGGCAATACAGGTATTGAACGTTCCAAAGACATTGTTCTTTACCGCCTCATCCGGAACGGTCTCCATCAGCGGAACATGCTTGTGAGCCGCCGCGTGTATAACGAGTTCGGGCTTTTCGGACGCGAATATCCTTGAGATCTTAGCCTTGTCACAGACTGTAACGATGTAAACGATAAGGTCAAGCCCCGGATATGCGGCGATCAGCTCCTGCTCTATATTGTACGCATTATTCTCATATACATCGATTATGATCAGCTTTTTGGGAGAATGCGCGGCGATTTTGCGACACAGCTCAGAACCGATCGAACCACCGCCGCCGGTTATCGCAATTACCTTTCCGCTTATGAAATCGAGCATACTGTCATCTGTGAGCGACACAGGATCTCTGCCGAGAAGCTCCTCCGGATTTATGCTGCGAACCTTAGAAATGAGATTGTCCTGTCCTGCAAGCTCTGTGAGCAGCGGAAGTATCTTCACCTCGCATCTGGTCTTGAGACATTCGTTGAGTATCTCTGAACGGCGTTCGTTCGAGATCGATGGAATAGAGATATATATACAGCCTATCGAATATTTCTCGGCTATATCGCATATCTCATCGACCCCTCCGAGAACCTTCAGACCGCATACGAGCCGTCCCTTCTTCTGTTCGCTGTCATCTATAAAGCCGAACGGTATCAGCTTACAGCTCGGAGTCGAATATATCTCGCTGAGAAGTCTTACTCCGGCAGAACCTGCCCCGATTATCAAAAGACGCTTCGACTGCGGATCTGATTCACGTCTGTGATAGCTGTTGAAGCCCTCATACACGGCTCTTGAAAGCGTTATCATAGCCGATGCCGTGAAAACGGCAAAGGAATAGTATATAAGAGTCAGCACACGAAGGTCGAGAACAGTGCTTAAAATGCAGGAAATCATTCCCGAAAGCACAGAGATAACTATTATACAAAGATAATCCGAGCTTTCCGCATAACGCCATACTATGCGGTTCACACCGAATATCAATGAAATGACACTGTAAACGGTAACTGCAACTGCGGCTTCGATAAGCGAAGGCAAAAGCTCAAAGCTCCGCCCCGGATCGAAGAATGCGGCAAAATGCACCGCAAAAAAAGAGCACAACACCACTACAGCGTCAATAAGCTGCAAAATGAGAACGCGGTGCATTGGTTTTCTCAATACGCAGCTTTTAAAGTCAATATTCATATTTTCCCCTTTGAATTCAATAGTTTTCGATGTAAACTATTTGTGCTTGATAAATGATCAAATATATTATATCACAGATTTTGCGCTTTGTCAATAATATTTGCCCTAAAATCCGTATCACAGACCTACAAAAAAGAGTTCCGAAGCTCGGAACTCTTTTGGTGATTTATTTGCCGTAGTTCTGGAAATACTCGATGACCTCATCGTAATGTGCCTTTATCGCGGATTCGTTCGAAGCCCAATGGGATTCGAAATTGGGATCGTTTACGCTTATGAGCTTCTGGAAGATGAAGGATGCGCCCTTCCAACCGTCATATACATATCCGAGATCGAAGACACGCGAGTTTACTATCATATCAAGCACCTCTATAGATTCGTCATCGCGAGTGTATTTCGTCTTAAGAGCGACTTCATAGTAGCTCGGAACGACCTTCTTGTAGGTCTCGGCACAGAGTGCTTCGGTGATAATTCCCGTGCGCTCAATATCTTGAACAGTCGTGGGAACGCAAAGAACATCGTGTGAGCCGTCAACCATAGTCGCATAATCCGCCTGATTCTCATCCCACTTCGGATAAGGCAGTATGCCGTAATCGTCCTCCATCTCACGCAAAGTCGTAACGGCATCTCCGATGGTAGAATTTATAAATACCGCCCGTCCCGGAACAAAGCAGTTCAAACTGAACATAAAGCTGTACTCCGCTTCCTTGGAGTTTATGTAGATACCGTCATTTTCATAGAATACCTTGCAAAGCTTTTCAACGATTTCGCCGGTCTTTGCAGAATGGTATACAAGCTCGATATTGTCGTTTTTATCCTTTTCGAGTACCTTTTCACCGAACGCCCAAAGATAAGCGTTCAAAGCCGAGCGACAGGTCGTGATAAATCCGAAGCGGTCTTCACCGTCAATCTTGCCGTTTGCATTTATGTCTGAATAGAGATCCTTTGTTATGCTCTGAAGATAGTCTATAGTCCATTTTCCGTCCTTTACGGTCTTGTAAAGATCAACTATCTTGTACTCGTCGGCAAGCTGCTGATTGTAGAACATACAGTAGCTCTTTGCAAGTGCCGAGAGTGCGAAATCTCCGACCGCCAAAAGGCATACATTTCCGGACGAAAGGTCTTCAACAGTCGAATCCGACCACCACGGCTTTGAAAAGTCAACATACGGAATATCATACCAATTCAAGTATATACCTTCAAGTGCATTTTTTCCGCTCTCCACGACATGAGTCATGCAAAGATCAACTTCATCGTCACCCGACTGTACCATGCTTACGATCTTCTTGCTAAGTGCGCTATAATCATCACTTATATATTCGATCTTTATCTTAAAGCGATCCTCGACCGCGATATTTCGTGCATATATCGCGTCATCAATAACATCACCGGTCGATTCCTCCTGGCAGACCATCCATTCAAAATCCTTCTCGGTAGCGATCACAAAGCTTTCGTTGCCGTAATCCTTTTCGGGAAGTCCGTCATCCAACGATTCGCGGTCGTTGCCATCTGCTTGAGTCGTGGTATCCGATGAAGATGTCTGATCACCATCGTCCGTCACCTGAGCTTCCCCGCATGAGACGAGGAGCGAAGCAAGGAGCATTAAACTGATAATTTGTTTAGCTTTCATGGGTATTATTTCCTTTCAAAAGTTGATAAAAATATAATACCACATTTTCTTTTGAAATTATATCAAAACAAGCTGAATATTGTCGAACATTATATCAAAATAAGCCGAAACACGAAAGCATTACCGAAAATGTATTTGTTCATATACAGTAAATATTATTAATAGTTTATTTGCCCCCCCCCCGAAATCAAATTTCTTCGGTGTTGTTTTGTAAAATTCCCTGAATGCCTTTATAAAATGTGCTTCGCTTGAATATCCAAGCTCAAATGCTATGTCTATTATGCTCTGTCCGGATCTCAGAAGCTCTATCGCACGATTCATCCTGAGCTCGGTCATATATTTTTTATACGTCTGCCCGGTCAAAGACTTGAAATCCTCCATGAACTTCGTCCTTCCGACTCCGAAATGCTCGGATATTTTTTCAATAGTGAGTGCCTCACCGAGATTTTCGCCGACATACTGCAAAGCATCCAGAATATAGCTTTGCTCGGTCATATAGCTGTTACCGCGCCCAGCTTCGAGTATGCTTTTCAATATGTGCAGTATCAGCGCCGAAATGAGCGATCCCTTTTTGAAATCCTTGTTCTGTGAAAGTCTATTTGAATATCCACCTACCGTATCTGTCAGCCACACGCAAAGCCCGACCAGCTCATTGAACTCTTTTTCGTTCGGATAGCAGACTATAAGACTCGCCTCGGCAAAAAGCGACAGATCGACTATGTTCTGCGAAAATCCGATGAATGCCGATTTCGATATGCTAAGTACATATCGTTTGTATTCAAAATCATTGTCCGCACATAGCTTGTGAAGGCAATACGGTCGGTGTACGATAATGAACGGTCGATCTGATTTTATCACCGTAGTATTGCTTTCGACCGTAACCTTTCCGCTTTCTATGAAAAGTATCTCATAGTGTGTGTGCCAATGATAATACGGCTGCAAATGCCCCTGTGTCGTTACAAGATTTATTTCTATCGGATTTTTCGAATCCACTCTTTTATAATTTTCTAACATGATTTACCTTTCCTTGCTACCTGTAAAAGCTGTGATGATCTGACCTATCGGTATCATTAAAAACGCATATCCGAGACTTATCATAAGCTCCCTCACGGTAAGCGGCGCAGTCCTCAGCACCGCTCCGCCGAGATAGACGAATATTATCTGTACCGTTCCGACCAAGGTCATTATGACCGTGAAAGTCGGATTTTTCGAAAGTCCGGACAAAATATTTAATCCCTCAGCTCTGCAATTGAAACAGTTGAACACACCGGCAAATATGAATACCGCAAAAAATGCCGTCAGCAAATATATATCATCGTCTGCATATCGAAACAGCGATGTCATCATCGGATTTTTCAAAAAATTTATGCTTAACGCGACAGTAAATGCGCCGAGCAAAATAATTCGCTTTGCAGCGGATATGTCAAGTATCGGCTCATCGCGCCGCTTCGGCTTCTCCTTCATTATGCGCGGATCTGGATATTCTCCGGCGAACGCCAGACCTCCGAGCGTGTCCATGATCAGATTTATCCAAAGCATCTGCACGACCGTCACAGGCGCATCTATTCCCAAGAACGGACATATCATCGACACTCCGACCGCACTCAGATTCATTGTAAGCTGCAGGGATATGAATTTTCGTATGCTCTTGAATATGTTTCTGCCGTAAAGCACCGCCTTTGCTATTGAGCGAAGATCGTTGTCGAGTATGATTATATCGCCTGCCTCCTTCGCGACCTGCGCGGAATTTCCGAGCGCGAAGCCTATATCGGCGCGTTTTAATGCCGGAGCATCGTTTATGCCGTCACCAGTCATTCCGACAACAAGTCCGCGTTCCTGTGCAAGCTTGACAAGACGGCTTTTGTCTGACGGCAATGCACGTGCCACCACGGCAAGTCTATCGAGCTTTTCGTCAAGCTCTCGGTCACTAAGCCCGGCAAGCTCCTTTCCCGTCAAAACAATATCGCGTTCTTCGGATATTATTCCGCACTTTTCGGCTATTGCTCTTCCCGTCTCCGGGCTGTCACCTGTTATCATGACTACACCTATCCCGGCTGAATGCAGCTCAGCCACCGATCTTTCGGCATTTTTTCTGATCCTGTCTCTCAAAACAATAACACATTGCAGAGTCAATCGGCACATCCTGCCGCTTTCGATCTCATGTATCCAATCTCCAGAGCACTCCGCCAAAAGCAACAGCCTTGATGAATCGGATGCTCTATTATTAAGCACACTTTTGAACAGCTCTACACTATTAAGATCTCTCCTCCTGCCGTCAACACCGATATATTCCGAAACGAACGGCAAAAGTACTTCGGGCGCGCCCTTTACGAGTGTAAATGTCCTGCCGTTGTATTCAATCGCCGAAGCCGAATATTTGCGTGTGCTGTCAAAACCGATACTTCCGAACCGCCTTGCACTCAGTCTTCCCTTAAGCGCAAAATCGGCAAGCGCACGGTCGGTCGCATTTCCGCCGACGATATTCTTTGCTCCGAGCCTTGATGAACAGTTGAATGCCGCTTGCAGCTTTATGCTCTCACCGATGTCGGTATCGAGTCGGCTGAACTCACCGTCAGGTGTCAAAAACGATACAACGCTCAGCCTTCCCTCTGTGAGAGTTCCGGTCTTGTCGGTAAAAAGCAGATTCATACTGCCTGCCGCCTCAATACCGGTCGGCTTTCTTACCAATACATTGTCCCTGACCATCCGCTTTATGTTCGCCGACAAAACCACAGCTATCATCATCGGAAGTCCCTCGGGAACAGCAACGACTATCACCGTGAGTCCGAGCGTCAGCGCGTGTATACAGCTTTCGAGAAGAAACTTCCAATCTGTAAGCTTTTGGAGAATGATCGCCGTGTCGAATCGGCTGTCGATCAAAAAAGTATTGACAAGATACGCCGCAGCCACCATTCCGGATGCCGCATAACCTATGTAGCTTATCGTTTTTGCGAGCTTTTCAAGCCTTAATTTGAGCGGCGAGATCCGTGTATCTGTCTGAATCTCGCGGGATATTCCACCGAGTGCAGTCGAATCCCCTACCGCACTCACGATAAATTCACATTCACCGCTCAATACGACCGTTCCGCAGAAAAGCATATTCGGGTCGGAAGGCGAACCATCACCACCGACCTTGTAAAATTTGGCTACCTCGCGGCTCTCCCCCGTCATCGCAGACTGATCGACTCCTATGTGACCTGAAATAATATGACCATCTGCAGGGATCCCCTCTCCGGCCGAGAGCATCACAATATCCCCCACAACAAGCTCCGACACCGAAAGCTCCAAAATTCCACCTTCGCGAATTACACGACATTTCTGCATCGAACTTTCGGCATAAAGCCTGTCAAATGCAGCTTCACTGCCATATTCCGACAATGTGGAAATAAATGCCGCAAGAAATACCGCAGCAGCAATGCCGAAGGTCTCAAACCAGTCAGCCTTTTTGAAAAGGAACAGTATGTTGACTCCAAAAGCACAGAGAAGTATGCGGATTACCGGATCGCCGAGATTTTCAAGAAATCGCCGAAATATGCTTTTTCGCTTCTGCTTTGACAACTTGTTCTCACCGTGTATTTTCCGTGATTCCAGAACTTCCCTTGCACTCAGTCCGCGCACATTATCCATATGTTTTCCTCCGAACTTTTTCTTTACATAAATCTATGCAGAGCATTTTTCGGATATGCCGCAGTCTTCATGACTATCGCATTTTATATACAAAATTATTTTACCACACTATTTTTTGCCTGTCAAGCAAAATACGCAAAATTTTGAAAATAAGAAAACGATAACTTTATGCTTCAAAAATGTATAGTGGCAATATTATTGGAAAATATGGCAGGTTTCATGGAAAAGATTGATTTTTCGGAAAAATTATGCTAAAATGTTGTTACGAACAGTACTCCCACCGAAAGGAATAAAACTTATAAAAAAGGAAAGGAATCCTTCGATGCGGATGTATATCTTTGTGAAGAAAAACAGCGAAAGGGTGCAAGAGTCATCCTTGAACGAAATATTAAGGAAAATCAGTCATGAAAAATAACAACGAACTCCCTCAGATCATAGATCTGCGGTGCAATCATATGTATGAGCCACTCGGTGTTGAAACTCTACCGCGCCTAAGTTGGAAATTACAGGGAGATATGAACGGACTGCGCCAATACGCATATCGAATAGTCGCCGCAGATTCAATCGAAGCCTTGGGATCCAGCAAATGGATATGGGACAGCGGCGAACAAAACACCTCGGACACACTCGAAATACCCTTCTGTTTCTCAGAATTAAGATCACGCCAAAGGATATATTGGAAGGTTTGGAGTAAAACAAACTTCGGAAGCGTCTGGAGCAAGCCTTCATTTTTTGAAATGGGACTGCTGTCACAGGATGATTGGAAAGCTGTGTGGATAACCGATCGTATATACCCCGTAGGCATACACGGAGCAAAAGACAGCGAAGCAGCTTCTATATTCAGAAAGGAATTTACATTATCAGAGAATATCGAAAAAGCAAGAGCATATATCTGCGGACTCGGATATTATGAGCTGTTTATAAACGGTAAGCGCATCGAAGATAGGTTGCTTGACCCTGCGTTTACTTGCTACGACAGAACTGTGCTGTATCAGGCATATGATGTCACAGCGTATCTGAAAAAGGGCAGAAATTCCGTGGCAGTCAGACTCGGTGATGGTTGGTACAACTGCACGACACCCGAAGTCTGGCACTTTCAACAGGCATCATGGAGAGATACCACAAAACTTCTGCTTCAGTTGGAGATAACAGACCTATGCGGCATTGATACCGGTATAAAAAGCGGAACCGACTGGAAAATTTCGACTGGAGCTGTGCGTTTTAATGCACTTCGAAGCGGCGAAGTTATAGATGCGTCAAAAGAGCAGATAGGTTGGAAAGATGTTGGATATGATGACTCGGATTGGGAAAGTGCTGTACCTGCCCGAGGGCCGGGAAGAATACTTCATTCACAGCAGCTGCCGCCGATACGCCTTATCGAAAAATTAACCCCGGTAAACTTTTGGAAAACACCCACCGGACGTTATGTATATGATTTCGGTAGGAACACTACAGGTTGGGTCGAGCTAACAGTCATCGGAAAAAGCGGAAGCGAGGCTGTTGTACGCTACGGAGAGTTGCTTGACAGCAATGGCTGCTTAGACCAAAGCAACTTAAATATTTATATATTCGACCAAGAATTTCAAACCGACCGGTTTTACCCTGCCGGTAAATGTGAGGAGACCTTCGCTCCGCACTTTACTTATCACGGCTTCAGATATGCCGAAATAGAGCTTAACGGAAGCATTGAGCTAAAGTCGATCTCATGCTGTGTTGTCCATACCGATCTCAGACAGCGCGGCAGCTTTGAATGCAGCGAACCTGTGCTGAACGAGATCCAAAGCTGCGCAAAAAACTCCATGCTTACGAATTATCACGGCATACCAACAGATTGTCCTCACAGAGAGAAAAACGGTTGGTCGGGAGATGCGATGTTTGTGAGTGAAGCTCTTTTATATAACTTTGAAGCCTCTGCGGCTTACGAAAAGTGGATGAATGATTTTGCTGATGTACAACTTCCGAGCGGACATCTGCCCGGTATAATCCTCACTTCGGGCTGGAGCTATACCGCAGGAAGCGGCACTGCATGGGACAGCGCGTTTATCCTTATCCCCTGGTATTCCTATATATACGATGGAGACCTTGAAATTTTAAAAAGCCACTATCCTCAGATGCAAAGGCTTATGGATTATAACTCAGCAATGTCTGACGGATATATCGTATATCACGGTCTGGGAGATCACTCGATGACCGCGGGCTCTGAACGCAAGGTATCGTTCATGGAATCCTGTTATTTTTTGACAAGTGCCAAACCCATGGCTAAAATCGCCGAAGTATTGAAGCTTCCGCAGGATCGGCAAAAATACCAAGAACTGGCAAAGAAGATACAGTCTGCAATGGAAAATACTTTTGCAGATACAGCCACAGGCATGATCGGCGATGGAACACAGGCTGAGCTTGCGTGCGCACTCTATCACGGTGTGGTTAAAAATAAACTAAAAAATATGACAATTGAACGTCTCATTGAAAAAGTTAGAACAGACGGCTGTAAGATTCAAGGAGGTGTCATGGCTGCAAAAGCATTGCTCCGCGTCCTTTGTGAAAACGGACATGAGGACATGGCATACAGTATTGCAACGAGAACAGAATATCCAAGCTGGGGCTTTATGACATTAAACGGCGGAAAGACGCTGTGGGAAGGTTGGGAAGACGAAAACTCTCACAATCATCAGCTCCTCTCGGATATTAGCGCATGGTTCTATTCTTATCTAGCAGGAATAAGTCCCGATCCCGACTCTCCCGGATTCCATCATTATTTATTTGAGACCATGTTTTCCAAAAAGCTGTCGTGGGTCAAGGCTCACATTGATTCGGTTTCGGGACTTATCAGCAGTGAGTGGCAAAGAGTCGGTGATGAAATCCGTATGAAAGCGATAATCCCCACGAATACCTCCGCGACTGTTTTTGCAAACGGATATATCATAAATTCAGTCACCGAGCTGATAAGCGAAAAATGCCTATTAAAAGATATTGACCGTGCAGAGCTACTTGCAGGCTCTTATGAGATGATCTTTAAGCAGTCACAACAACATATCTAAAATCAACGTACAAAACAATATTCTGCCGAAGCCCTCGATAAAATCCGAGAGCTTCGTTTTTTAATATTTTAAATACCGCCTGAACGCAACTTTTTCCAAAATCTATTGCATTTCGCGTGAGGATGTGATATAATATAATGGCAGATGTATTTTTTGGCGATGGATAAAAACACTTTATATCCATGCGCCGAAATTTCTAATTAAAACTATGCTCCAAATTTAAGGAGAGGAAAGGAAACTTTTGCCGTGTGACTTTTCACACGCAAAATCACGGTAATAAAATGTCACTTACACGAAACGATGTACCGGAAAATCGCAAATGGCGCACAGAAGATATTTTCCCGTCAATAGAAGCCTGGAACGAATGTTATGCAAAGCTCGAAGGAATGCTCGATTTTTCAAAATATGAGGGCAAGCTCGACAATGCTGACACGCTTTATGAGTGCCTTGAAGGCATGAACAAGGTCGCTCTTGATCTCAATAAACTGGCTGTTTACGCTTTTATGCGTCATGATGAAGATACCCGTGTATCCGAATTTACCGCACTGCTTTCAAGAGTCGATATGCTCGAAATGAAGCTGTCCGGAAATACCGCATTCATAACTCCCGAACTTACAGCTCTGCCCGAGGAGACTCTTCGCGCATTCGCAAGCGACCCGAAGCTCAAGGATTATGACTACACGATCCGTCAGATAATAAACGAAAAGCCTCATGTGCTTTCAAAGGAGACCGAGGCTGTCCTCTCGCAGGGAAGCAGAGTATTCGGCGGCTTCCACGAGATATATTCGATGATAGATAATGCGGATTTCCCCTTCCCGACAGTAAAGATCGGAAGCGGTGAAGCTCGCAGAGAGGTCAAGCTTTCTCACGGAAGCTACGGACTGCTCCTTCGCGATAAGGATGTCAGAACCAGAAAGACCGTATTCAAGGCATACTACAACGCCTATATCGGTCTCATAAACACAATAACCGCCGCATATGTAGGAAATGTTGATAAGGATGTTTTCCTTGCAAAGGCACGTAAATACAACAGTTGTCTTGATCGCGCACTTTCAAGCGAGGATGTTTCGCCGATAGTCTATAAGAATCTGCTCAAAAGCGTAAAGAAGGGTCTTCCTCAGCTCCACCGCTATTACCGCGACCGCAAGCGCGCACTCAATCTCAGAAAGCAGCATATGTATGACCTATATATGCCGGTCGTTGAGGATGCCGAGCTTGAACTCGATTATGAGGACGCATTCAAGCTTGTCAAGGAAGGTCTTGCACCGCTCGGAGAGCGTTACGGCAAGCTCCTTGAAGAAGCGCATGACAATGGTTGGATAGATGTCGAAGAGACCGAAGGAAAGCGCAGCGGAGCTTACAGCATAAGCGTATTCGGACTCAAGCACCCCTATGTGCTTTTGAACTATCAGAAGACCACAAATGATATTTTCACGATAGCCCATGAGCTTGGTCACGCTATGCACTCCTACCATTCCGAGCGCAGTCAGCCGCAGGAAAAGTCGGATTACCGTATTTTCGTTGCAGAGGTCGCAAGTACAGTCAACGAAGTCCTGCTCTATAAGCACATGATGAAGACCGTCACCGATCCCAAGCTTAAAAAATATCTGCTTTCCTATTATATGGATATGCTCAAAGGCACGCTCTTCCGCCAGACCCAGTTCGCGGAATTTGAATACAAGGCTCACGAAACGGCAGAAAAGGGTGAACCGCTCACAAAGGATTCGCTTTGCGAGATGTATCTTGAGCTGAACAAGAAATACTACGGACGCTCTGTCATCTCCGATCCCGAGATAGCATATGAATGGGCACGTATACCGCACTTCTACACCAGCTTCTATGTTTATAAGTATGCAACAGGAATAATCTCGGCAGTATCTATCGCAAATCGCATAATAAACGAAGGTCAGAGCGCAGTCGATGATTATTTCAAGTTCCTGTCCTCCGGCGGAAGCGATAGCCCTGTAGAGCTCTTAAAGCTTGCAGGCGTAGATCTCACAAAAATGGACGCATTCACCTCCTGCATGACCTCGTTCGCAGAGGCTCTCGATGAGTTCGAAACACTCATAGACTGATAAAACATATCTGTAAAAACTGTTCACAAGGATAATTTTTCAATGAAAAGATTATATGAATATGTTGACCCGATGATCGGAACTGTTGGCGATGAACAGGCAGAAAGTATGCACGGCGGCGGAAAAACACATCCTGGAGCGGTGATGCCGGGCGGAATGGTACAGTTTTCGCCCGATACCGTGACAGGCGGCGACAACGGTACAGGATATAATTACTGTCAGAACACTATCGAGGGCTTCAGTATAAATCATATGAGCGGTATCGGTTGGTACGGAGACCTCGGAAATCTTCAAATGATGCCGACTGTCGGTGAGACCGAACTTCGAAGCGGAAGCAACAGTGAGATCCAGTTCTTAAAAGGAACTATCGGCTGGAGATCCGAATTTTCTCACGAACGCGAATCCGCACGTGCGGGATATTACAGCGTATTTCTCGAACGCTATGGCATTTTTGCAGAAACGACAGCATCAATGCACTGCGGCTTTCTGAGAGCAGCATATCCCGTGACCGATGATGCAAGACTTATAATCAACCTTTCGCGCCGAATAGCCGGTCATGCAGATCATGAAGAAGTCAATGTGATAAGCCCGACACGCATAGAAGGAATGATAAAATGTACTCCGTCAGGTGGAGGCTTCGGGCGCGGTGCGGGAAAAATAGGCTATGATCTCTACTTCGTGACAGAATTTTCAAGTCCTGCCGTTGATATTCGCTTTTTCGAAAATGAAGAATATGTCAAATGCAATTCGGAGCATTTTTCGGGAAGCGATGTCGGAGTCATGGTGCATTTCGGCTCTCCGAATGAACCGATCTGCGTGAAGACCGCGATCTCATATGTAGATCTCGATGGCGCACGTAACAATTTTCTTCTCGAAGCGGCTGATACCGATTTCGACAGCGCAGTCGATTTGGCTGCAAATGCTTGGGATAATGCCCTCTCGGTGATAAAGGCTGACGGATCCGATGAGACCGATATGACATTGTTCTATACCTGTCTTTATCACAGCCTACTCGACCCACGCACAGCCGTTGATGCCGATAAACGCTTTGTTCTCAACGGTCATGTTACCTCAGCCGAATATACACAGCGCACCATGTTCAGCGGATGGGATGTATACCGCAGCGAATTTCCGCTCCTGACACTCATCGCACCGAAAATAGTCAGTGATGAAGCAAATTCGCTGTCAGCAATTGCACAGAGCAAAAATTCATCCTTTCCGCGTTGGGAGCTCATGGGAATAGATTCAGGCTGTATGCTCGGCGATCCAGGACTCATAGTGATCGCCGATGCGGCAGTCAAAAATATCGGCGGCTTTGAGCTTGAAAAGGCATATGAGCTGGCATTGACCTCCTGCCTTGCAAAGAAAGAATATAACGGCAAAAAATTCACCTCTCTCCACCCATCCTGCGAGGCATATCAAAAGCACGCCTTCGTACCGAACAGCTTGAGCGGAACTCTCGAATTTCTTTTGGCAGACTATGCAATGTCCCGCTTTGCCGGATTGCTCAAAAAGGACTCTGATGCCGAGTATTTTAAAGAGCGTACAAAACATTGGAAAGATAATTACGATAAAGCCTCCGGTTTTCTACTTCCGAGAAACGAGGATGGCAGCTTTATAAAGATAACCGATAAATATTCGACCAAAGGCTGTACGGAGAGCAACATTTTTCAGCAGTCATGGTTCGTACCGTATGATGTGGAAGGACTCGGCGATACCTTTGGTAAAGAGCGTGCGCTCGAAATGCTCGAAGAACTGTTTGAAAAAGCCGACCTCACTGCACTTTGGAACGAGAACTACAACCATTCGAACGAGCCTTGCCACAATCTGACGCATTATTTCAGCATTCTCGGAAAACCTTACCGTACACAATACTGGACACGCCGCGTTCAAAAGGAGGCCTACCGTCTCGGTGCATTCGGCTTCTGCGGAAATGAGGATGTCGGACAATTGTCTGCATGGTATGTGCTTTCGGCTGTCGGTCTTGCGCAGGTCTGCCCGGCGGATGATAAGTTCTATATAAACACACCTCTGTTTAAAAATATCACCATAAAGCTTGACAAAGATCACCATCGCTGTGATATTTCGGACATTCTGACAATAAGCACCGATAAAGACCCGCTCGAATATCCGTATATTTCAAGTGTTCTGCTGAACAAAACAAAGATCTCCCGTCCATACCTCACATGGCAGGAGCTTACCGATGGTGGCAATATCGAATTTACACTGACAAAAGAACCAATATAAGGAAACTACCTCTGCATGATAAAAATCATACAGAGGTAGTTTTTGTATACTATTTTGAAGGCTCGCAGTCGAGATATTCCTTTAGTAAATTGCATATATCGTAAAGCGGCTTTGCGCCCTTCATCTTCCAGCTGACCGAACCGCGCCCTGCCATCTGATAATTCAGCGTCATTCCGACCTTGGCAGATGCCTGTGCAAAGCGCATAGGATCGAATTTTTCGGGAATTATCGTGATGACCTGTCCCTTTTGTTCGAGCTTCGGTATGCGCGCAGTCGAACAGAGTGCCCTTGTCAGCGAAACATACATAAGAGTATCCGCCTGACGCGGTATCTCGCCGAAACGGTCCATCAGCTCATCTGCCAGATCGTCAAGATCCTCCGGTGTCTCTATATGCGCTATCTTTTTATAAATATCCATTCGCTGAGATTCGCTCTTTATATACTTTTCGGGAAGATATGCGTCCATAGACAGATCGACCGAGGCTTCGAATTTCGGCTTCGGTGCTTCGCCCTTCTCCTCCAATACCGCATCATTCAGTATCTTTACATACAGATCATATCCGATAGAATCGAGCTGTCCGTGCTGTTCGGCTCCGAGAATGTTTCCCGCACCGCGTATTTCAAGGTCGCGCAGAGCTATCTTGAAGCCCGAACCAAATTCGGTGTACTCACGCATCGCCGAAAGACGTTTTGTGGCTATCTCGCTCAAAGAACGGTTCGGAGGATATGTGAAATATGCGTATGCCCTGCGGCTCGAACGACCGACTCTTCCGCGTATCTGGTGGAGCTGAGAAAGTCCGAGTCTATCCGCATGGTCGATTATGAGCGTGTTCGCATTCGGAACATCGACTCCGGATTCTATTATGGTAGTGCTTACCAAAATATCGATCTCACCCATGACCATTCCGCTCCAGATGTCCGAGAGCTGTTCCTTGTCCATCTGACCGTGTGCAGTCGCTATACGCGCTTCCGGAACAGCCTTTGATATGCGCAAAGCCACTCCGTCAATATCATCGACAGTGTTGTGGAGAAAGAATACCTGACCTCCACGGCGAAGCTCCTTTTTGATCGCTTCTGTTATTATCAGCTCGTCATATTCCATTACAAAGGTCTGTACCGGGAATCGATCTCCGGGTGCTTCATCAAGCACCGACATATCGCGTATACCGCTCATCGCCATATTCAATGTACGCGGTATGGGAGTTGCCGACAGAGTTAAAACATCTATATTTCCGGCTATCTGCTTCAGCTTTTCCTTCTGAGCCACTCCGAAACGCTGCTCCTCATCGACTATGACGAGTCCGAGATCCTTGAAGGTGACATCGCTCGATACCAGCCTGTGCGTTCCGACTATTATGTCAACATCACCGCGTCTGAGCTTTCTGAGAGTTTCAGCCTGCTGCTTAGGAGTCTTGAAGCGCGACAGCATATCGATCTTGACTGGGAATCCGCGCATTCGAGCCATCAGCGTTTGATAATGCTGCATGGCAAGTATCGTTGTCGGAACGAGTAGAGCGACTTGCTTTCCGTTCATTACAGCCTTGAACGCCGCACGCATAGCGACCTCGGTCTTTCCGAATCCGACATCTCCGCAAAGCAGTCTGTCCATTGGAACTTTGCTCTCCATATCGGATTTTATATCGCTTATAGATTGCAGCTGACCGTCAGTCTCATCGTACTGGAATGCCGCCTCAAATTCACGTTGGAACTCATCGTCCGGCTCACACGCATAGCCTTCCTTGCGCTGACGCTCGGCATAAAGCCTGATAAGCTCCTTCGCCATGCTCTTCGCGGCAAGCTTTGCCTTTGTCTTCGCCTTGTTCCATTCGTTTCCGCCCATTTTCGAGAGCTTCACCGCACCGTTTTCGGTGTGCGCACCGATATATTTCGAGACCATATCGAGCTGATCGGTCGGAAGATATAAAAGATCGCTTCCGGCATATTTTATCTTTATATAGTCCTTGGTTATTCCAACGACTGTAAGCTGCTCGATTCCCATATACTGACCGATACCGTGATTCTGGTGTACAACATAATCGCCGACCTCAAGGTCGTTGTAGGATAATATCTTCTCCTGTGAGGACTGTGAACGCTTAGACTTTTTGCCGTGAGAAAGTATCGTGCGCGAATATGAGTTCGGATTCTGGAACATCGACAGTACGGCAAATCTCGAATCAGTAAGCTCAAAGCCCGCAAGATTGAAGCCGGGTATCACCAGAGTGACACCTTCCGGCAAAGTCAGCACACCGTATGGCTTTTCATCCGGCTGCTTTACCGCATGAAGACCATGCTCGGAGAGTATCTCGATAACATTTCGAGCCGTTACATCGTTCTCACAAAGCAAAACAGTCCTGAATTTTCCGGCAGCATATGACGTGAGATCCTCGACCAAAAGCTCCATATTGTCCGCATATGACGATGTGTGTTTGGTGTGGAAGTTGAACATTCCCGAAAGCTTCATTCCCGAAACACCCGAAACGAACGCATTGCAGAGTATCGCTCCGGAGCGGTCGAGAAATGTCTCGTAATAGTCCTCATGACGCGAATAGTCAGAATACTTCGCCGAGACCTCACCCTTTTCAAGCAGCGATTCTATCTCGCTTCCGATATGGAAATCATATGCCTTCATGCGCTCGGTACAGGACACCGATTCCTGAACGAATATCAGCGGATGCTTCAGCTCAGACCGCATTGCAGCCTCAACGGCATAGTCTGCAAGCGTCGAATGCTCGGGATATACTATCGACATATATTTGTCGATAAACGGAAGCTCAAGTCCGGCATCGATAGCTTCAAGCTCGGCAGTAAGCTCGCTCTTAACTCTGTCATCCTTTGCCTTCGCAACCTGAGCCTTTACGGCAGAATATATCTCTCTGCGCTTTTTATCCGAGTATACAAGCTCACGCGCCGGAGTTATCGTGACAGACGAAATATTCTCGATCTTTCGCTGCGACATTATATCAAAAAGTCCCATCTGATCGATCTCATCGTCAAAAAGCTCTATTCTGACAGGATTATCCGAATACGGAGGAAAAATATCAATTATACCTCCGCGCACCGAATATTGACCTATACCATCGACCATATCGCATCTGCTGTATCCGTTCGACTCCAAATATTCAACGAGCTTTTCCATATCACATGGCTCATCACGGTCGATACAAATAGTTCCGTCACGTAAAAATGCCGATGGCATAGTAAACTGCATAGCAGCATCCGGCGTGGATATTACACAATCGTATACAGTATCCTCATTTACGAACGCAGACAAAGCCTTAAGCCGCTCATGCTCATATTCGCGTGAAGCTGTGATGTTGTGGAACACAAAATCACGCAGCGGATAATTAAGCGGTCTCAGCGAAAGCTCCGAAAGCGCATTGAAAAGCTTCAAGCCTTCCTTTTCATCCGAAACTATTATAAGAGCCGGAGCACTGTGCTTTTCACGGATCTTTCGTATAACAGACGCATAAAAGACCGCACGCGCTCCATCTGCAAGTCCGGTAACAAGCATAGGATGTGCGGATTCATTGCGGCGTGATTCGATGAGCTTCAGCATTTCGGCAGTCTCGCTCTCAAGCAGTATCGAATCGGCTATCAGCGAAATTTTATTGTTTATCTCATTCATGATACACCAAAATCAATTAAGAAGATTCATAGCACGGTCATATTCACCGTCAAGTATAAGCTCAATGCCGTCAACAGCCCTGGTGATCGCCTCTGACAAAAGCTGCATATCTTCCTTCGGGAAAGTACCAAGCACCCAATCCGCCAGATCATAGTCCGGATGCGGCTTTGCT
>CAZRVL010000016.1:0-36420 GCA_964603455.1 uncultured Lachnospiraceae bacterium | reverse complement strand
GCATTCCCGGTCCTACTCCGCCGCGTGTGATATTCTTTGCCGGATGCAGAAATGTGAAATTCGAGGATTTCACGGTGATCAATCAGCCTGCCGGATGGTGCTATTGGATACACGACTGCGATTATGTGACCTGCCGCGGACTGCGCATAGCCTCTGAGGTCGAATACCCGAACAACGACGGCATTCATATAAACTGTTCGCGCAATGTCACAGTTTCGGACTGCGATATTTCCTGCGGTGACGACTGCATAATCGTCCGCGCCAACAACTCTTCCCTGCCCGAGAACAAGATATGCGAAAAGGTCAGCGTCACGAACTGCAATCTGACGAGCTATTCGGGCGGTATACGCATTGGCTGGTGCTGTGACGGAACTATTCGAAACTGCACGTTCAGTAATCTTGTTATGACCGATACAACTGTCGGTATCGACATTCGTCTGCCTGCACTCGCATACGACCCGAAAAATCCATCGACTGCCGATGTCGGAAGAGAGGCTACGCAAATCGAGAATCTGTCGTTTTCGAACATAGTGATGGACAACATCTTTGCAGAACCGATAAAGCTCTGGATTTCGCCAAACACCGAGCTTTGCAAGGTCGATGGTATCAGGAATCTCACCTTCTCGAACATCCACGCAAGCTCTCCCCGCGGCATACAGGTCGAGGGACGTGCCGAGAATATCATCGAAAATATCCGCTTCTCCGATTCGACCTTCACCGTGATAGATTATTCGCATTTCAGCGATGAACGCTGCCATGGTGCGGCAAATGCTGCTGTGAGCCACGGAAGCTATCCGCTTCTCTTATTCTGCGACCGTGTTGTTTTCAACAGTGTTGAATTTATGCGCGACTGAGATATTAAAACACACCTGCATATGACCGCAGGTGTGTTTTTCATTTTATTTGACTTTGTTTTTCATCCAATATACAGCGTCCGATATCCAACGTTCTTCCTTTTCGTCCTCCATTCTCGAATCTCCGCGTCCTGTCTGCCAGTCGCCGAGCGCGATACCGTGAGGTCCGTCCGGATAGATATGCAGCTCGAACTGCTTTTTCTGAGCTGCCATAGCAGCGGCAGTTTCAAGTGAATTCTGCACGGGAACTACCGGGTCATTCGATGTATGTACAAAGAATGCCGGAGCTGTATCATCGTCTATATGCTTTTCTATTGACCAACGCGAAAGCTCTTCATCGGTCGGAGTATTCGTGCCGAGGATATTATAGAACGAACCCTTGTGCGCATTGTCGCCGCCGACAAGCACGGCATAGCAGAGTATCATTCCGCAGGGTCTGTTGATACCTCTGAGTTCACCGAGCTCCGGAATGTTCCAGAAAGTTCCGAGAGATGCGGCGAGATGTCCGCCTGCCGAAAATCCGGTGCAGAATACTCTTTCGGGGTCGATATGGTATTCATCGGCGTGCTCCTTTATATGCTTCATAGCGAGCGAAGCATCGATCAGCGGACGCGGAAATACGGCTTTTTCCTTTATGGAATACTTCAATACGAATGCGTTCACACCGCGTGCGGCAAATGCCAAGGCTATCGGTTCCCCCTCACGGTCTGAGCATATGCACGAATATCCGCCGCCCGGTATTACGAGTATGGCATCGCGTTTTTTCCAGCCCTCGTCCTGGACATATGTTGTGAGAGTTATATCCGAATCATCATCGCGGAGATTTATGACTTTGTTTATCATTTTGATTTCCTTTCCAAAATTAGAATATGCTCTAATTATATCACAAATGTTTAATTTTGTCAACCCTCTTGACAGATTTCGGGAAATTTGATATAATATAAAGATAAGGAGATGAGATCATGCCAATTGAAAAATCATATCTTGAAAAAATGCACTCGCAATACCGCGCATCGGCTTCTTCTGAGGCAGCTGCCGCATATGCCAAGGCTCTCGAATCGGCTGCAGCATCAGCTTCGATAATCGATGACAAGCTTAAATTCTGCGATGACATAAACGCTCTTCTCGAAAGACATCGAATATGCGAGATCGCAGTCTCGTATTCGCGTGCGCTGTGTGAGTTGACCGTTTCGATGACCGATACGAATGACATATCCGCGTATTGCGACACGATACGTGCGCTTTCTGAAGAATATGCTTCGACAGAGATCGATCTCATGTATATGCGTGTGCTGTATGATCTGTTTCTCAATTCGGACAGCGACAGCGAAGCTTTACTGCGGCGGATGGAAGGGCTTTATTCGCGCCGAAACGATTCGAGGATCGCTGGAATATATGCGACTCTGCACACAAAATTAAAGACCGATCCGAATGTCACCTCGGTCGGCCGTGAATATTTAAAGGAATGCTATTTTAAGTCGATAGGCGAAAGCTCATCGACCGAGGACTATATACGAAATTCTCCGTATATCGAGGAGTTTGTCGAGCCGTATGTCGGCGAGATATATCACTATACCGCGCTGAGTGCGGTGGTCGATATAATCCGCAAGGGTGAGCTTTGGGCAACTCAGTGCGATTTTCTGAACGACACAGAGGAACGGCGGTATATAACAAAATTTCTCGCTTCAAAACGGTACGACAAGGTGCGTGAGAACATAACTCATGCGCTCGGCTCGGAAAATTATCAGATAAAGTCCGATGCTTCGAAGCTCGAAAAGGTCGTTGCCGACATGAACCGCGATATTTTCATAATCTCATTTTCCAAGGACGGCGACAGCCTGACCTTATGGAGCGGCTATACAAACAAATGCGGCTTCAATATCGGCTTTGATAGTATGCGGCTGTTTTATCGTAACACTCTCAGCGAATTTCGCGGAGATGCCGACTGCATGGTCGGCGGTCTCGTGGCTTATAAGCCCTCAGATCGTCCGTTTGCCGAGCTTGACGACACAGTTGACAGCATAATCCGCGATGCTGCAAGATACGGGCTTTCGGACGAACAGACAGATTGTGTCATTGCCGCGCACGTGATGTATGCCGGATTTTTCCTGAAATCAAGCTCGATGGCTGCGGAAAATGAATATCGTCTGGTATATATGCCGGTAGATAAGCACGCTATCGATATACGCTGCAAGGGAAACATACCGATCCCCTACACGGTCTATCACGACGAAAATCTGATACGTAGCTCGATAAAGAGCATATGTATCGGACCGACAAATGAGGCGGCGATAACTTCAAAGGGAATAAATTACCTTGTCAGCTCGACTCCGGGAATACGTGAGGCGGTCGAGATAAAAAAGAGCCGAGTCAGTCTCAGGTATTGACATCATTTCTTTCTGAGCTGCCAGAATGCAACGGCACTTGCGGCGGCAACGTTCAGCGAATCGACTCCGTGCTTCATCTCTATCCTTATCGTATAGTCACATTCGGCTATAGTTTTCGGGAGAAGTCCGTCTCCCTCAGTCCCCAATATTATCGCCAACTTTTCTTCCTCTTCAAGTCTGCTGTCATCTATCGACAGCGAATCATCGCATAGTGCCATCGCGGCGGTCTTAAAGCCGAGTGAATGCAGCTTTTCAAGTCCACGTGACGGCCAATCGGTCTTCTTTTCGCCGATGTATGTCCATGGTATCTGGAATATCGTTCCCATGCTAACACGCACTGAACGGCGGTACAGAGGGTCACAGCAGGACGGTGTTACGAGAACTGCATCTATGCCTATTCCTGCGGCAGAACGGAATATCGCGCCGATATTCGTAACATCGGTCACATTTTCGAGTATCGCTATGCGCTTTGCTCCACAGCACACCTCGTCAACGCTCGGAAGCGGTCTTCGGTGCATTGCGCAGAGGATACCGCGTGTCATCGGAAAGCCTGTGAGAGCTTCGAGGACATCGTTGTCGGCGGTATATACCGGGATGTTCGGGCAGCGGTCAATTATCTCCTTTCCCGGACCGTCTATATGCTTGCGCTCCATTATCAGCGAGATCGGTTCAAAGCCGGCGTTCAGGGCTAAATTTATGACCTTCGGACTTTCCGCTATGAATATGCCGCGTTCGGGTTCGAGCTTGCTGCGAAGCTCCATATCCGTGAGTCTCACGAAGGGATCGAGCTCAGGCATTGAAAGATCGGTTATTTCGATAATATTCGGCATTATGAGGGTCTCCTTTACAGAAAAAGACCGCGTTTGACGGTCTATTGACAAAAGAGCTGCTGCGTTTTCGCAGCAGCTCTTCTTTTTTACTTAATTTGCATATCCGCGATAAAGGAATGCAGCTATCTGTACGCGATCGCAGGTGGTATAGCTCGTTTCGCACCTACCGCCCATTTTTATCATGCTCGACTTTACATTCGAGAGCGGCACTGTGACAACCAATTACGCGCTTACCGCAGGAACAGCATTTAGAACAAGGATCAAACGAATAATATTCTCTTGTTCGTTATATCACTTTACTTTTACAGAAGTGATGTGGGGGTTTACACCGTTGTACCAGTAGAGGAAACCTTCCATATCGAGGGTATCGCCGATATTGAGAGCTTCGACTGCCTTATAGACATCGGTATCTGCACCGCAGAGATAGGACTCGACGGTGAACTGATAGGTAGTTCCGTTGAGCGAAACGTTGAAGTAAAGATCGCTGCCCTTTTCGCCGGAACCGTCCCAGTTGTAGAGGTATGCAACTTCGTTGCCGTCAGCATCGGTCGATGCTTCAACGGTCATGCCCTTGAAAGCAACAAATTCGTTCTGGTGCTTGATGAGGTCATCAGTACCGAGCATAGCGGTGACATCGAGAGCAGAAGCTACATAATTGCCTTCTTCGATCTCGAAGGTAGCGTCAACAATCTCAACTTCGCCCGACCATTCAGCCTTATAGCCGGTCACCTTTATCTTTGTACCGGTGGTGAGCTTTGCGTAATCCTCTTCGGTGCAAGCCATGTTATAGAGGAAATATGCGCCGTCCTTATCCTGCGCGTAGACGGTAGCCTTATCTTCCCACCAGGACTGCTTTGCCTGGACGTAAGCTTCGATAACGACTTCGCTGTCAACCTCAGCTGCGACATACTCAGCATAGGTCATAACGCCTTCGGACTTAACGTCAGCTTTTTCTTCGCCACAAGCAGCGAATGTGAACATCATAGCAACAGCCATGACAAGTGCAATGATCTTTTTCATTTTGAAAAATCTCCTTAATTTTAAATTCCGAAATTTGATTCGGTTTTCACATAACATTATACATCATCTTTCGTTGAAAGTCAAGTCTTTTGCAAACTTTTCTTGAATTTTTATAGAATTTATTTCTTCGTTACACCTTTTTTATGCGCATTTGACCCAACGTATACCAATATGATGAGCCATGCGGCGAGGAGCGTGAATATCAAAAGCTTTGACTCTGTGGGGAGCGGTCCGAGATCATTTTTCCCTGCCGCACTTCCCGCTTTTTGATCCAATCGGTAGAGAGAGATCATATCTTCATACAGCTTGTCGATATATTCATCGTTGACCTCTGTCTTGCGGCGGACTGACTTCGCAGTGTTCTCGATCAGCTGACCCGCAGCGTCACGAAGCGATGCCGAGCCGTTGAATACGGGAGTCGTGAAGGTGTTTTCGGTATTTTCGAGCAGAAGCTTCGCCGCCTTGATCTTTACATCGTAATAGGTCGAATTGTCCTCACCTATCCGCGAAAGATAGTCGATATATTCATCCGAATCCTGCGCCTTCGAGGTTACGGGAACATATCCCTCGGTCTGCGAATAAGCTATCTGGACGCTGTTAGTGAGCAGATACTGGGTAAAGAGCCATGAGGCAAGCACTTCATCCGGATCGGATTTGTTGAATACGCAGACAGACGGACCCTGCGAGATCATTTTCGGAGCTTCGGTATCGAACTGCGGTATTGTCATCACTTCGGTCTCAAATTCGACTATATTTTCGGCACTTATGTCGAGCAAAGGTGCATTCGTTCCCATCCATGTCGCGCCGCCGGTCGAATCGACAGCGAATATACACTGTCCGGCATTCAAAAAATTCGCAGGATAGCTTGAGATCTTGAAGGTCGAGAAAGCTCCGCTCTTTACGTGCTCGGATATATCGGTCAGCAGTGAACGGGTAGTATCGTTGAATATCAGTATCTCCCCATCAGTATTCGAATATTCGGCGTTCTTTTGATAGAGCATCTGTATCATCATGTTATCGGTAGATTTGTAGATGAAGGGGATCAGTACCTTTTGTCCGTTGACCTTGTATGTGCCATCGGCATTCTGCTCCATCGCCGCCTCTGAGACTTTCCAGACGAAATCCCACGTCAGTACCTCCGGAAGCTCATATCCGAGCTTTTCGACATAGGTCTTGTTTATATAGCAGGCTTCGGTTGAGCGCATATACGGAAGCGCGTAATAATGTCCATCGAATCGGCATTCTTCGAGAAACTTCGGTATCACTTCGTCAACAGTCGGCGAGTCGAACTTAAGTTCACTTCCGCCAAGTCCGTATTTTTCATCGTTCATCAGCTCATCGAGCGGAACTACGGTATTGACACCCGTGAGGTAGGTTGCAATGTGGTCGGGATAGGTAATGCAGACATTCGGAGTGGTCTGTGTGGCTATATTCGTTATTACATCGTTATATATTCGGCTGTAGTCGGTATATAGACGAAGCTCTACATTTATATTCGGATAGAGTGCTTCGAAATCGTCTATGGCTTTTTGATAGATATTTGTCTGTGCCTTGTTAGTATCGTTTTTTGCCCAGAAGGTTATGTTGTATTCCTTTTCGGCATCAAATCCATCCGGCATTTCAAAGGCATCGAGTCCGCGTGAGCCGTGACAGCCCGAAAGCGTCAGAGTCGATGAAGTCAGTAACAAGACAAGTGCGGTCGAGATAAGCTTTTTCATCCTTTTGTACCTCCTCTTGCGACACCTGCCATGATCTTTTTGCGGAATATCAGGAAAAGTATTATCAGCGGAAGCGATATTACAACGACTGCCGCCATCATTGCGGGGATATTTTCTCTTCCGAAGCCGTTCTCGCGTATCTCCTGTATGCCGTTCGATACCAAGAATTTAGTCTCATCATCGGTTATCAGACGTGGCCAAACATATGAGTTCCAGCATTCGATGACCTTCAGTATGATGACAGTAACCATCGTCGGACGGCAGATCGGTATCATCACCCTTGTGAGATAACGAAAATCTGAAGTGCCATCGACCTTTGCAGCGCGGTACAGCTCATCGGGTATCTGTTCAAAATTTTCTTTTAAAAGGTAGATATAGAAGACCGATGTCACGGACGGCAATATAAGTCCGGTGAAGGTGTTTCTGAGGTCGAGGTCGGTTATAGTCACGAAGTTCGTGATCACGACAAGCTCATTCGGTATCATCATAAGCGACAGAAACAGAGTAAATGCGAGGTTCTTGCCTTTAAATTCAAGGCGCGAGAATGCGAATGCCGCGAGGGTTATGACAATGACCATCAGAGCAGTCGTTGCGACTGTAAATATTATCGTGTTTGCGAAATATCTGCCGAGTGAAACAGTGGTGAATGCGTCGATATAGTTCTGCATCGTCGGCGAGAGAGTGAAAAATTTCGGGATGTATTCCGAGTTGTAGGAAGAATAGCTCTTTACAGATGTAAGTATCATCCAATAGAACGGGAACAAAACCATCAGAGCCCAGAGCGACAGCAGAAAATATACGACTGCATTTTGCAGTATCTCACGCTTTTTCGCGCTTTTTTTGATCTTTTCATATTCTTTGGTCATGGCGATTTCCTTTATTTATATGAGTTTTTTCTGCTGACGAGCAGGTTTATGACAGTGATGGTCAGAACGATGGCAAAGAGGATTATTGCCGCCGCCGAAGCGTATGATGGGTATCCACCCGAATCACCGTAGAGCATATCATAGACATATCCGACTATCGTATTCATTCCGGCGACATTCAGATCCGTTCCGAAAAGTGCTACCGAATCGCTGTATGCCTTGAACGCACCTATAAATCCAGTGATGACAAGATAAAATATCATCGGCGAGATCATCGGTAGGGTTATCTTTGTGAATATTCTGAATTTCGATGTTCCGTCAACACGGGCGGCATTATAGTAATCGCGGTTGACCGAGGCGAGTGCCGAGGTGAGGATGAGTATTTTGAATGGGAGAACTATCCATATGGTATAGAAGCAGAGGACGAACATCTTCGCCCAATAAGGACCGTCAATGAAATCGACCGAGCTTCCGCCAAAGAAATTTATAAGAAGATTCACAAGTCCATCCGAGTATGCGGTCTTTTTAAACAATATCATAAAGACAAGTCCGACTGCAAGGGTATTCGTGACATAAGGAAGGAAGAATATCGTTTGATACAGCTCCTGAAGCTTTTTTATCGAGCTTAGTCCGAGTGATATTAGAAGTGCTATGCCGGTCGAAAGCGGCACGGTTATTATTACGAGAATGAATGTGTTTTTCAGTGCCTGTAAAAAGTAAGGGTCGTGCAGGACATAGGAATAATTATAGAGTCCTGTTCCGAAGAAGGTCTGGGAAGCCGAATTATAACCCTCCTCAAATGAATAGATGAATACGTCTATCAGCGGATAGACCATGAATGCACCTAAGAACAATATTGCCGGCAGGAGATACAGCCAGCCCTTTAATGAACGTTTATCCATATTTATCATCACAGCCTCAGAGCTGTGCGGAAATCCTTTCTGCTCCGCTTCGGAGTCTTATTTTCAAGCCTTTGTCTCGAACGCTATGCGCTTTTCGGTCTTTTTGTCAAAGATGAAGAGCTTGTTCGGCTTTATATCGAAGCTTACGGTCTGTTGCTCATGATCGACTTTTGCGTCAGAGCCGATTATTGAGCGTATCACCATGTTATGCGAACCTTCATGTGTCGAGACCACGCTTATATCGCGTCCCATTACCTCTATTCGGTCAAGATCACATACGAAGCTTCCGTTTTCGGACAACATGAAGCCCTCTGGACGTATCGCGGCATAAACTTCCCCATCGGATATGCCAAAAACACCCATAACATTGTCCTTACCGATATAAAGTCTTCCGTTTTCAACTCTCGCATCAAAAACGTTTATCGGAGGAGTTCCGAGAAATTTTGCAACGAAAAGATTTGCCGGATCATCATAGACCTCCTGTGGTCTTCCCATCTGCTGAACGACTCCGGCTTTCATGACGACTATCATATCGGATATGCTCATAGCTTCATCCTGATCGTGCGTTACGAATATAGTCGTTACCTTCGTCTCGCGCTGTATGCGGCGGATCTCCTCACGGGTCTGAAGCCTTAAGCGTGCATCGAGGTTCGAAAGCGGTTCATCGAGCAGCAACACACGCGGTGTTTTGACAAGTGCGCGTGCTATCGCAACTCTCTGCTGCTGTCCGCCCGAAAGCTCTCCGGGGCGGCGGTCCATAAGTCCGTCTATCTGAACGAGCTTGGCAGCGGAATTTGCGCGCTCGGTCATCTGTTCCTTCGTGAGCTTATCCTTGCCGCGAAGATTTTGAAGCGGAAATATGATATTTTCGAATACAGTCAAATGGGGATACAGCGCATAATTTTGGAATACCATTCCGACTCCGCGGTTTTCGGGCGGCAGCTCGGTGACATCATCATCTCCGAAGAATATCTTGCCCGAAGTTGGCTTTTGAAGTCCGCATATAAGGTTCAGAGTCGTACTTTTTCCGCAGCCAGATGGTCCTAAAAGACCTATCAATTTGCCATCCGGTATTTCAAAATCGAAATCATCTACCGCGGTAACTTCCTTTTTTTCCTTGCCGGGGGAAATAAATTTTTTTGTGAGATGCTGCAATTTTACTTTCATTAATATATTATAGCTTTCGTTTTCGAAAGCTTCCTTTCTCTCCGTTTGGGAGCTTGATTTTGCGTATTCTGCTTATTATAAATAATTATATCACATTCCGCCGACTATTTCAACCCCTAAAATGACGAAATTTCAATTTTTTTTCTAAAACCCCTTGACAAATCCATTTTTTTGTGATATAATATATATGTTCAATTGAACAAGAGTGTGCGCTTGTAGCTCAGTGGATAGAGTGCCCGGCTACGAACCGGTAGGTCGCAGGTTCGAATCCTGCCAGGCGCGCCATAAAGGTCGTATTTATCTTAATGATGAATATGACCTTTTTGATTTTAATGAGTTTGAATATCTTCATTTTTTGAAGATCGGGAGGTCATATGAAAAAAGAAAAATCCTGCGGTGCTGTTGTTTTCACACGAGATGGCGGCAAACTTCAATATGTAATAATAAAATCCACAGAGGGTATCTTCGGGTTTCCGAAGGGTCATGTCGAGAATGATGAGACCGAGGTGCAGACTGCTCTGCGCGAGATATTCGAGGAGGTCGGATTGACCGTTGAGCTTATCGATGGCTTCAGAGAGGAGACCTCACATACATTCGTTCGAAATGATGTTCAGATAATGAAGCAGGTCGTGTATTTTCTCGGCGAATTTTCTTCACAGACTCCGGTTCGGTTGGAATCCGAGCTTGACGGTGTATACCTTATGGACTACGATGAAGCTATGGCTTCCTTTCAATTTGAAAATTCAAAGCAGATACTCACCGCGGCACATAAGTATTTAAACAGCAAAAATATGTGATATTTCCGTATATTTTACAGCTGACGGATTTTTGTTACAAAAGTTTTGCATTTTATTGCAACTGAGTACATCTATTTGAGTTAAAATAAAGTCGTCACTATTGTGGCAGCTATTTTAAAAATCAAAAAGGAAGCCTTCGAAAAATGAAGGCTGCGGATAACATAATGAAAAAATTATTTTTCACTTTTGCACTGCTGCTGGCTCTTGCGTTATATGTGTCGGCAGAAGGATCAATAACCATAACTTACCAGCCCTGTTCGGCTTATGGTGCATTGGGCGATGAGCTGACATTCAGTGTTGCGGCATACGGTGATGAATTGAAGTATGCTTGGTATTGGCGACTTGAAGACGCGGCTACAGGCGAGATACTTGAGGAACAAGAGCTTGGTGCGGAATGCTCAACGACTATAGTATTGACTTCGCAGATGAACGATCCGACAAAGAAGAGCTATGTATACTGCCTGCTTTCCGACTCATACGGAAACATAGCGACAACATTATATGCCGAAGCGGCGGTCAAGAGATACGAACCACAAGAGATAGAGCTTGTCTATCAGCCGAGCGAAAGTATCGAATGTGAGCTTGGCGATGATGTAATGATCTCGGTCGCTGTATCAATACCCGAAGCCGAGCTCGGAACTTTGGCATATCAATGGTACCGTTCGGGAGATACCGCCGTAAAATTGGACGGCGAGACGAGACCGTATCTCAAGGTATCAGCCGATAATATTGGGATCTCGAGCTACTATTGTGCGGTCACGAATGAAAGGGATGGTATTATCGACACTTCACTTCACAAATCGGAGGTGCGTGTTACAGTCAAGGCTGTCGATATGAAATTTTTGGACATAGACAAGAACGCGTGGTATTATGAAAATGTCAACACCGCCTGCTCGCTCGGACTTTTAAAAGGAAAATCAACGATGACCTTCTGTCCGTCCGACAGCATGACTGTTGCCGAGGCTGTCACTCTCGCCTGCCGAATACATCTTAAGAAATCGGAAAGCGGCATAAAGCTCGAAAACGGTTCGGATATATGGTATTCTACTTATATGGATTATGCGCTTAAGAACGGCATAATCGAAAACGATCTGTCAGCTTCCGCGAATGAAGCTATAACCAGACGGCAGTTTGCTATGATCTATGCGAATCTTATTTCGGACGAGTCCTCTTCGAACGTCTCGATCTCGGATGTTCCGTCCGATGTAAATGGCGCACAGAGCATCTACAAGCTTTACAATGCCAAAATACTTACCGGCTATGAAGACAATACATTCAGACCCGAATTGCTGATAAGCCGCTCTGAGGCTGCGACGATCGCAGTCAGGATCATAAACTATTGATGTAAACAGAAAAAAGGAGCTTCGCGAATGTGCGAAGCTCCTTTTAACATAAACAAGCAAAGATTTATTATCTTATATTCATAAGGCAGACCGAAACAAGTCCGCAGGCTGTGCCCAGCCATTGGTTCTTCGACAATTTATCGCGGAACAACAGAACACCTATGAGTGTCATAGACAGCGATGAGAGTCCCGAACTCATCGGGAAGAAGAACACTCCATCAATATTTGCAAGTCCGATCATATAAAGTCTCTGATAGACCGAAATTATAAGACCCATTCCCAATGCAAAGGGCAATGAATTTTTAAATTCGAATTTTCTTCCGCTCGGCTCTTTTAAGAAGAACAGGAGCAAGAATGAGAACAATGTCGCCGCTGCATATATGACTATCAGAAAGGATATAGATGTATCACCTTTTTCGCTCGCCGCAAAGAATTGGCTGTAGGTCTTTTGCAGAGTCGCTCCAAGACCGTTCGATACGAGCGCGGTAAGCGACAGAACGAGCCATTTCATATTTATATGCTTTGATGCCCCCTTTTCCACCGTTGTGAGGATCAGAGAAGAGATCAAAAACACGATTCCGATTATTTGGAATATGCTGACTGTCTCGTTGAACATCACTATGCTTGCGATAGTCGAGATCAGTATGCTGAAACCGCTTATCATAACGGTCAGAGAGACCGGGCCGCAGGCTAATGCCATCGTATATGTACATTGGAACAAAACGGTCGAAGCACCGACCATCGCACCGAATATCAGCGTATAGACCGTATAGACTGTCGGATGGAATATTATTGCCAAAAATATTAGCACGGATGTGAAGAACAGCGCATTAAAGAATACACTGTCGCGTGTGCCGTGAAGATGCTGTCGGCAAACACGGCTTTGAAGCGTGACCTTCCCACAGGCAAATATTGTCAGCAGGATCATGAACAGAAACTGAAACAGATAACTCATTATATCCTCGATTCAAAAATTTACTGTAAATATTATATCACGCAAAAGCAAATATGTCAATAGGCTTTTCGAAAAATCGGCGAAACATATACCTCATTGTTTCATTATCGTCTGTTTTTCTATGACAAAGTGTGCAAAAAGCAGAGCTGCGATTATGAAGATGAGAGAAAATGCCGAGAGGAGCTGCTGACCGTATATCGTCATGCCGAATACAGTGTTTCCGCATTCGCGCACGGATGAAAGTATCCGACTGCCGATAAGAGATGCCAAAAAGCTTATTATACCGCCAAGACTGTTCTTAACTGCCGATGCCTGTACAAAGTATTCTTTATCTATATAGCTGTAGACGATATTGTTGAAGTTCTGGACAGTTCCAGCACTGCTCACAGAATAGAATATCGTATATACTACGATGCACCATCTCGATGTCGGTGAAGAAAATATATTGAATGCAAATCCGACTGCCGCGATACCGAGAGCAAGCTCTATTCCCTTTACGAACGAATGCTTGTCCGAAAAACGACCTATCGGCTTTGAGAGGACGAAACGACAGAGATTTCCTACTATATTTATGACCTGTATCGTTCCGACTGTCAGCATGAGATCCTTCGTCTTATATATTCCGAGAAACCCGACCGAAAGTCCTTTGGCAAATTCCCAGATGCAGTACATAAATGCCACAGTCACGAAATTGCGGTTTCCGAGCGTATTCTTGATCACATCGGAAAATGACGGAGATGAAGTCTCTATTTTTGTCGGAGCTATCAGCATAAGGCAAACAAAATTGCATATGCTGACGATGAAGCCCGCTGCGGCGATAAAAATAAAGCCGCCGCGAAGATTTCCGACCGATTCGAAGCGGTCGATCACGATACCGATAATGAATGTGAAAAGCATTCCCGAAATCAGCGAGAACATTTCCTTTCCCGCCGAAAAATCTCCGCGCTTATTCGGGTCAACGAACGAATTTCCCCATTTATATATTATTGATGTGACGCTGTAGTTGAAAAAATATGCAGCTAATATACAGATTATGACAAGTGCTGTCCGTATACTTCCGGAGACAGGAAGGAACGGTATCAGGAACATTGCCGCAAAGCAGAGCGAGCTCAGTGTATTGAACAAGGTCGCCGTGCGCTTGACATTCGATATTTTTCTGACAAGAAATATTGATGACAACTGAAAAAAGAAGGACGCGGTTATAAGCGATGAAATTATACCGATAAGCTCATCCGAAAGTCCGAGGACTCCGAGCAACTTTGCAAGATATGCGTCCCCCGCTATCAGGGCGATGAAATACTCGAATGCGCATTGTGCGCTGTATGCCATCCTTGATCGTTTAAATGTCGATGATCCGAAATTCGTATCCAATTTGCTTATACCGAGCTTTCGACTGTTGCGAAAGTCCTTTCTCTCCTTTATGATTTAAAATATATTTAATTATAGCATATTTCGCAAAAAAAATCAATCACTTTTCCGAAATTCGAAATTGTTTCGTAAAATGCTTGACAAATCATCCTGTTCGTGCTACAATATTTAATTGTGAAAAAGACTGAGGAGACATATATAACTATGGAAAAGAAAAGTATCAAAAGGGTCAGTGAGCTGTTTTTGACCTTTTTAAAGATCGGTGCATTCACCTTCGGCGGCGGTTATGCAATGATACCGCTGATACAGAAGGAAACGGTCGAAAACAAAAAATGGATAACAGATGATGATATTCTTGAGATCATAGCGATAGCCGAATCGACTCCCGGACCTATAGCAATAAATTCAGCGACCTTTGTCGGGTACAGGACCTGCGGATTCTTCGGTGCGCTCGCGGCAACAATCGGTGTTGTGCTCCCATCATTCGTCATAATTTCGATAATTTCACTCGTTCTATCCGAATTTGAACATCTTGATGCGGTTAGATACGCATTCTTCGGAATTCGTGCAGGAGTCCTCGCGCTGCTTGTCAAAGCTCTTGTATCCATGATCAAAAAATCCGAAAAAAAGCCCATCGTTTCGATAATTGCGATCTGCGCGTTTATTCTTTCGGGAATAGTCGGTGTAAATGTCATATTGATACTCATATGCGCCGCATTGACAGGACTTGTTTATTCGATTTTTGAGCTGCGGAGGATCAGCAGATAATGATCATACTTGAACTTTTTTTGACTTTTTTGAAGATCGGTGCGTTCACCTTCGGCGGCGGTTATGCAATGCTGCCGCTTATTGAGGCTGAGGTATTGTCAAACGGCTGGCTGACAGAAGAGGAGATAGTGAATTTCATCGCGGTCAGCGAATCCACCCCCGGACCTTTCGCGGTCAACATTTCAACATATGTTGGCATGGAAACAGCCGGACTTCCCGGTGCTGTCGCGGCAACTCTCGGAGTGATACTTCCCTCATTTATCATCATCCTGATAGTTGCTCGAATTTACGAGGCATTTTGCAAAAACAAAATCGTAAAGGGCTGTATGTCAGGTTTAAAGCCGGCTGTCATCGGACTCATCGGCGCGGCAATGCTGTCAGTAGGCTCGGCAGTCTTCTTTTCGAACGGCGTAAGTCTCGAAGCCTTCAAAGCTCCAGCACTCTGGTTGGCTTTAGCGATATTTGTCACGATGATGTTTCTCTCCTTCAAAAAGCTGCATCCAATACTAATAATCGCAAGCTCGGCTGTTCTCGGAATAATCCTCGGATACTTAGGACTTATATGATTTGCCGTAAACTTGCAAAGCAAAAAGAATTTCATTCTCGCCGTGTGCCGTAAAATACGGCACATTTTTTGTTTTTTCGGCTTGACAAAATGTTTTCGATATGATATAATATATGTTGCATAATATATGCTATCAAATCTGTTTATTGTGCAACACTTGTTATCGAAAGAGGTGGCGGTATGCCGCGAAAAGCAAAATATACAAAGGAAGATTTTATAGACAGCGCACTTGAGATCGCACGCGAAAAAGGACTTTCGGCTGTTACGGCGCGTGAGATCGGTGCAAGGCTCGAATGCTCGACAAGACCGATGTTCACATATTTCGATTCGGTCGAAGAGCTTAAGAGCGAAGTTATCCAAAGGGCATTTCGGATGTTCGAGATGTACATGGAAAATGAGACTTTTACAGGAAATTCGTTGCTGCCAGTCGGGCTTGCGGTCGTCGGATTTGCAAAAAAAGAGCCTTCGCTTTATGCGCTTACAGCTACACACGGCGAAGGACTGAAAAAGACTATGGATATAGTGACAAATGCAGCGGCAGAGCCGATAATGCGCGAATGCAAACTCAGCCGTGATGATTCGATATGTGCTTGCAGACACATTTTTCTGTGTGCCGACAGCTTGGCTCGACTTATATCGGATGATAGAATATTATCGGACGAGGAAGCCGAGCTGATACTCAGACGCGAGAGCTATGCGATACTCAAGGCGATACGCGAGACCTCCGGCTTTCAAAAAGGAAATTTCGCCGAGCCTTCGAGAAAAAGGCAATCGTTCGAAAGCTGGATAGACTGAGCTTTCATCGGCTTTTTCTGAATTTTGATGGAGTGATCCCAAAATGCGCCTTGAATTTTCGATGGAAAAATTCTCTGCATCCAAAACCTGACGCGGTTGCAATGTCCTCAACCGACATATCGGTCATTTTGAGAAGTCCTGCGGCGTGTTCGAGCTTAAGATCCTCGACAAGCTCGGTGAATGAGTTTCCGGTCGCACGCTTAAGTATGCGCGAGACATAACCGGGTGAAAAATGATATTTTTCAGATACAGCTTCGAGCGTGATGGTCTTATAATCCGTGCGTATATCCGAGATTATCTTCGCAACGCTGTTCGGCTCGGTCGAGGTCTTCGCCGAGCCGATATGCTTATCGACCAGCATACACAAAAACTGCATTACGAGAGCCTCCTTCATCATCGGGTCGGTCGGTGCGCTACGCACTTCATGATAGCGAAGTCTCAGCAAGAGGTCGGTTATATCCTTATCTCCACCTGCGTCAAAGCTGAGCCATCCACCGTTTTCGCTGTACAATGCGCCCGAAAAAAATTTAGAGAGCAAGGTATCACTTCTCAGAAGCTGACGGTATATTTCGTCAAAATCGGTCTTTCGGAGAAGTATTTTTAAAAGTATTGCATCATCCGCAACTTTTTCTATGCAGTGCTCCGTTCCTGGCGAAAGCAGATAGACCACGCCCTGCGAGAGCTTTACCCTTTCTGACGAGATCAGCACCTCGCTCTCACCCGATGCCTGGCAGATAAGCTCGAAAAAATTGTGCGAATGAGGTTCGTGTCGGTCATATTTCAGATGGCGAAGAACATGGACTATATTTCCGCGCTCGAATACTCTGTCCTCTATGCTGAATGCCTTATAATCGTAGTCTGCCGAATGCTTGCCGTTCTTCATGTCTATTTCCATGACGGTGAGCTCGGTGAGCAGCGAATACATGAGCCGCGGTGAGTATTCGGCTCTTTTTTTATTTATCGTTTCGTACTCGTCCACTGCTGCCATTACGCCCGAGGACGGTGCGCCGTACATTTCTTTCATAAGTATAATCAATCCTGCAAAGTCATAACGGCTATGCGGCATTTCCCTTCGGCTGATCATAATATTTGTGTTGAATCGGTCACAAAAGTGGTTCGAATCGGTCATTGTATTATACCATATTTTGTGGTATAATACAAGAGACAAATAAAATCCAAAGGAGAATTTTTTATGAACGACTTTATGAAGGACAACAAGTTCTACATCGGCGCAAACTATTGGGCTTCACACAATTCGATCAATATGTGGGCTGATTGGAACGGCGAGGTCGTCGAGGAAGACCTCAAAAAGCTCTCGTCATACGGTGTCAAAACGCTCAGAATGTTCCTGACGTGGGATGTTTTTCAGCCGATCAGAGCGATAATGGCAAACATGGTAGTATACGAATACCGTATGATGCCGGGCGAAAAGCCGCTTCCCGACACCGAAGCCGGCCGTGCGGGAGTCAGCGAAGAGGCATGTGGACATTTCAAGGAATTCTGCGACCTTGCCGACAAATACGGCATAAAGCTGATCGTAGGTCTCATAACAGGTCACATGAGCTTCCGCGCATATTATCCCGAAGCTCTTGTCGGCAAGAACGCGCTGAACGACCCGATCTCCATAAAGTGGGAAGTCAAGCTCGTAAAATACATTGTCAAGCGTTTCAAAAATGAACCTGCAATCATCGCATGGGATCTCGGAAACGAATGCTCCGGCTTAGGACCTGTCACAGCTGAGGAGGCTTACAATTGGACTCAGATAATCTCGTCCGCGATCCGCGAGTCCGACACCGAACATCCGGTAGTTTCAGGCTTTGCAGACTGTCCGCTCGAACCCACGAAGCCTTTCAATATCAAGGACACGGCTGAAATAGTTGACATTACAACGACTCATCCCTATCAGATATTCTCGCCGACATACATCGATCCGCTCAACAAAATGCGTGCCGAGATCGCACCGGCTGTCCGTGCGACTATTCTCGAAACCATGGGAAACAAGCCCTGCTTCGTTGAAGAGGTCGGTTCTATCGGCTACACGAACAACAGCGAAAAGACCGAAGCTGAATTTTTGAAGACCATGCTCTGGTCAACCTGGGCTCAGGGCAACCGCGGATGCTTCTGGTGGTGTGCATTCGACCAGGGACAGTTCGATTATGCCCCGTATGACTGGAACAATTTCGGAAGTGATTACGGACTTTTCCGCGCCGATGGATCGGCAAAGCCGGTTGCGGATGTCACAAAAAGCTTTGCTGATTTTTTGGATGGCTTCGAATACGCCGAGCTTCCAAAGCACACCGAAGAGGCTGTGTGCATAGTTCCGCGTGAGGTAGGAGATCCGCTCAAGCTCTTCTATTCGGTGTTCATACTTGCAAAGCAGGCAAATCTCGATCTGCATTTCACTCACGCCGAAGAAAAACTGCCAGATGCAAAGCTCTACATACTTCCGAGCATATATTCGGGTAAGCCGATATTCCTTCACAGACTCAATGAACTGCTCGAAAAGGTCAAGAACGGTGCAACTCTCTACTTCTCTCTCGGAGACACTCTATTCAGACGCATTCCCGAGCTTACCGGTCTCACCATCGCTTCACGTGAACGCGGACAGATCGAAAAGATCGAGCTTGACGGCAATATCTATAATTTCGGCGGATTCAAATACAATATCGAAACGGTCGCTGACAGCTGTGAAGTACTTGCACGCACCGAAGACGGTCGTCCGGTATTCGTAAAGAACAAGTACGGAAAAGGCAATATATACTTCCTATCCTTCGCACTCGAATGGCAGATCTCGGATCGCGCCGGAATATTCAAGAGTGAGGATTGTACTCCATATTACAAGTTCTATGAAAAATTCGCCGCAGAACTCGACACTCGCGCTGTAAAGAGCCTGAATCCGTGCGTACTCACGACCGAACATATAATAAGTGAAAACAAGAGAGTTGTAATTGCAATAAATTACGCTGATGCCGATAAGAAATTCGATTTCGACCTTCGCGGCGATTGGAAGGTCACGAGAAAGCTCTACGGTTCAGAGGACATAACGGCACATGATGCGTTCATATTCGAGGTGGAAAAATGATATTCTTATGTGAACCCAACCGTGTCACGCGGACTTATCTAGGCGGTCACAGGATAGACAAACTGCGTGGGATAGAATCCGATGACAATTTCAAGCCCGAGGAGTGGATAGCTTCCGTGACCTCTGCGCGAAATCCAGGCGGAGATCCGAATGAGGGACTTTCGATAACCCGCGACAAAAGATATTTATCCGATATTCTTAGCGAGCACCCCGAATATCTCGGAAAATACGATTCTCTGCCGATACTTTTAAAGCTGCTCGATGCCTCCGAGCGTTTGGTCATACAGGTACATCCTACTGTCGATTTTGCGATGAAAAATCTTGATTCGAAGTTCGGAAAAGCCGAATGCTGGTACATAATTTCGACCGAACCCGGCGCGTGTGTATATCTCGGCTTCAAGGAAGGAATAACACGCGAGGAATGGATCGACTGCTTCGAGAAGCAGGACATCGAGCGTATGCTGTCGCTTCTGCACAGAATAGAGCTTGAGCCGGGAGATGTCTGGTATGTCGATGGCGGTGTTCCCCATGCTATCGGCGGCGGATGCCTCATGGCAGAGCTTCAAGAGCCGACCGATCTTATGGCTGTTCCCGAAAAGGTCACTCCGAGCGGTCGTCCCCTTCCCGAAGCACGCTTGCACTGCGGCTTGGGCTTTGTAAAGATGTTCGATATGTTCGATTACACCGGATATTCGTATGACGAGCTGAAAGCAAAGTTTCACCGCCGCCGTGAATGCCCGAAAAATTCAACGGCTGACATAATTGACGGCACTATTACCGACAAATTCGCAATGAGTGAATGCCGTGTTGACGGCGAGCTTCACTACTCAAACAACGGACTGCCTGCGGTATTCGTTGTGATCGATGGACACGGAAGTATATCCGACTCAGACGATGTTCATGAACTTTCTGCCGGAGACTGCGGATTCATTCCCGCAACTGTACCAGAGCTTACTATGAAGGGTGATATGCGCATACTAATCAGCCGCCCAAACTGATTTCGTGTATTTTTCCCGAAAACACCATAAAAGCTCTGCTGAGCTCAAAGCTGAAAATTCCAAAGCCTTCCGAAAACACACGGAAGGCTTTTTGCGTGTTATATTACGGATCGATCTGATAGGCTCAAACCGAGGACTTTTTTCCTGTTTTTTAAATATTCACAATTACCCACTTGTAATATTTTCGATTATGTTGTATAATAATCTGAACGACAAAAATCGGAGGTGACAGTTCTGAACAAGGAAAAGGTAAACAAGATATTCAGTCACATTCCGACTCTGAAAACCGAACGTCTAATACTCAGAAAAATGAAGATCACCGACTCGGAGGATATGTTCGAATACTCGAAAGATCCTGAAGTGACAAAATATCTGCTCTGGAGTCCCCATACCGAATATTCGCAGTCGCTCGAATATTTAAGATTCCTTCAAGGCAGATACCGCGCAGGAGATTTTTACGACTGGGGCATCGTATTGAAGGACAGCGGAAAAATGATCGGAACGTGCGGCTTCACATCGCTCGACTTCGGCAACAATTCCGGCGAGGTTGGATATGTGATAAACCGCTCGTACTGGGGTAAAGGCATTGCATCCGAAGCACTTGCTCAGGTCATGAGATTCGGATTTATGGAACTAAATCTTCATAGGCTCGAAGCGCGCTATATGGCTGAAAATGTATCGAGCCGCAGAGTTATGGAAAAATGCGGCATGAGCTTCGAGGGAATAAAACGTTCTTCGATGTTCGTAAAAGGAATATACCGCGATATAGGCACCTGCTCGATTTTGTCTGATGAATATATAAGGAAGTTTTTATGAAAAACAGCAACATAATTTCGCTGATCGGCATGACCGGATGCGGAAAAACAAGTGTGGGAAAGGCTCTTGCCGGCAGGCTCGGTGCAAAATTCATAGATCTTGATGAACAGATCGTTTTGCGGCACGGAGTCATAAAGGAAATATTCGCAAGGGACGGCGAGGAAGCCTTCAGAAAGATAGAATATTCTGTGCTTGAAGAGATAATAAACAGCTCAGGCGATGAGCTTACGATACTTTCGACAGGCGGCGGCGCACCCACATATGAGCCGTCACAGCGGCTTTTAAAGGATAAAACTCACACGATCTGGCTCAGGCGCGGAATAGATACAATTCCGCCGAACAGTCCGATACTCACCCGTCCGCCTGTGAACGGAAGCATGGAAAATTACCGAAAGCTGCTCGGTTCGCGCTATCCGATATACCGAAAGACCGCCGAATTGACTGTTTACAACACTTATCCGCAGCGCACGGCAGTTGCTCTTGCACACAAGATAAAGTTGAATTTCAAAAACCAAAAATAATTTTATGCTCCTTTAAAGAGCGGAAAGGAATTTAAAATGCTCAAAAAAATTCCAAAAATTCTCTCGCCCGAGCTCGTAAAGATAATGATGGAGATGGGACACGGCGATGAGATAGTCATTGCCGACGGAAATTTTCCGTCCGAATCCATCGGTCAGAGATGTGTCCGTGCCGATGGTCACTCCGCACCGGAAATTTTAAAGGCTATACTCGAACTCATGCCGCTCGACACATATGCCGACCCAGTCTTCCTCATGGAAAAAGTTCCCGGAGATCCTGTTCCCGTTCCGATCTGGGACACCTACAAGGAGCTGATAGCTCCGCACACAAATACGCCTATCGGAACTATCGAACGCTTTGCTTTCTATGAGCGTGCAAAAAAGGCATATTGTGTCGTCGCCACCGGTGAGACTGCGATATATGCGAACATAATCCTCAAAAAGGGTGTCGTAGTCGATGACTGAGACATTTTAAAATTAAAACTTACAGCTTAATCTAAAAATTTAAAACCCGGCTCAGAAGTGAGCAGAAAGGATGTCTTCGCAAAACGAAGGCTATTGTCAAGGCAATGAAACTCCGCAACCTGATCGATTTCAATGATCTCACGCTCGAAGAATGGAACGAATTATATGACCTCGCGGTAAGAATAAAGAAAAATCCTGCCGAATTTCGCGACAGATGTAAGGGAAAGATACTTGCGACTCTCTTTTATGAGCCGAGTACAAGAACTCAGATGTCCTTCCAGACCGCAATGATGCGTCTCGGAGGTAAGGTCATCGGATTCTCCGACCCCAATTCGAGTTCGGTATCGAAGGGAGAAACTCTGCGCGACACAGTTAGGATCGTAACTGCATATTCGGACGTATTGGTCATCCGCAATCCAATAGAGGGCGCGGCATTGGCTGCATCAATGTATTCGCGTGTTCCGGTGATAAATGCCGGTGACGGTGGTCATCTTCACCCCACTCAGACACTCGCAGACCTTATGACCATCTCGGAGCTTAAGGGTAAGCTCGAAGGACTGACTATCGGTCTTTGCGGCGACCTTCTCAACGGAAGAACAGTCCATTCCCTTCTCCGTGCGATGTCGAGATTCAAAAACAATCGTTTTATACTCATATCGACTCCGGAGCTCAAATGCCCTGAATATGTCACATCGGTCATCTGCCAAAACGGAAATACCTTCACCGAGGTCAGCACTCTCGAAGAATGTATCTCTGAGCTTGACATACTCTATATGACCCGAATACAGCGCGAGCGTTTCGCCTCCAAGGAAGAATACGCAAGCCAGTCGGGAATATATCGCCTGACTGCCGAAAAGATGAAGCTCGCAAAGCCTGATATGGCTGTGCTCCACCCGCTTCCGAAGGTCGATGAGATAGATTATGAAGTCGATGACGATCCGCGCACAATGTATTTCGAACAGGCTGAAAACGGTATGTACATCCGAATGGCTCTGATCTCGAAGCTTTGTGAGCATGAAAAGACCGGTCGTCCTCCGGTATATCCGATGCCCGAGGGTTCATACTGTACGAATCCGCGCTGCATTTCAAATCACGAGAAATATCTCCCGAAGCTTATCAGGGACGGTCGTTGCGAATACTGCGATCACGACTGCTGAATAAAAAATTACATATGCTGCATTGCTCTTGTTCAGCGCAGCATATGTATTTTTTTATATAATGTCTCGGCAGCGATGCCGCAAAACGCTCCCGAAATGATGCCTGAGAGCATGAGTATGGGAAGGTAAACAAATATCGCTTTCGTGTGCATTATCAGCATTGCGGCGAGTATCTGACCGATGTTGTGGAATATCGCGCCGACTATGCTATTCAGCCAAAGGTGATCGGAAGATATGACATTTTTCAAAATAAGACTCACTAAAAGTGAAAATGTCGCGCCGCAAAGGCTGTATATAAAGGACAGCGCAGTTCCGCAGAATATCGAGCCGAGCAGTATACGCGCCGATACCATGAGAATAGTTTCACGTGTGCTACATGAATAGACCGCCCATACCGTCACTATGTTCGCAAGTCCGAGCTTGACTCCAGAGATCGGGACAAGTTCGGGTATGCGCAGCTCGATGACAAACAGGATCAAAGAAACCGCTGTCAGCATCGACATTTTGATAAGAGCTTTTGCAGACATCATTCCTCCGTAAAGCTTATCATCAGCTTATGCGGGAGACAAACTATCGGAAGTATATCGCTCTTCAATTCGCCCATCGCAACGCATTTTTTGTCCGGACAGTCAGCCTCGATTATAGATATTCTGCCGTTTTTTATGCTTATGACATTATAGCCGTCATCTGTCTCCAATCTAAAGCTTCTGTCCACCGCCTTTGAAAGGTCAATCTTCTCAGCAAGCCTTCCGTCAACGGTTATAGTCACAAAATTCGAATCGGTTTCGGCGTTTAACAGCAAAAAAATCGTACTGATCACAAATATCACCGCGACCGCCGCAAATATCAATATCGAAGCTCTTTTACTGCCGTGATCAATCACGGACGATCACCTCGATGTCCTTCGCGCTCTGCTTTATGCAGTGATCGTATATTCCCTCTGTCGCCGCGACCTTTCCTGCTTCTGTAACGTATATCATCTCAAAATCAGTTGAATCTTTCCAAAATTCGACCGCTTTTTCTTCGCCCATAACGAAAAGTGCAGTTGAAAGTGCATCGCATTTAAGTCCGCTCTCACCGATTATCGTCATCGAAACAATGCCGTTTTCGGACGGTCGTCCACTCTGCTTATCAATGATATGGCAGTACTTCTTTCCATCCTCACCGACAAAATAACGCTCGTAATTTCCGGAAGTTATCACGGCTTTGTTTTCCACTTGAACTATAAGAAGGTTTTGTTGCTGATCGAACGGATCGATTATTCCGACACGCCAAAGCTCACCATCCGGACGGCATGAGATCGTTTGAACATTTCCGCCGAGATTTATCACCGCCGACTCGACACCGTTCTCACGGAGTATACTGCATATTTTATCGCTCGTATACCCCTTTGCGACCGCTCCGAGATCGATCTTCATACCATCGCCGATAGACACTTTATCGCCTTCGACAGTTATCTTTGTATAATCGGCATATTCAAGCCCTTCGTCTATTTCAGCCTGTGAAGGTATCCTGTAATTTCCGTTCGTGAAGCCCCACAATTCGACCAGCGGATATATACTTATGTCGAGCGCGCCCGAGGTAGCCGCCCCGAGCTTCAGAGCTGATGAGATCAATTCGGCAGTAGCCTTATCGACCTCTGCCGAACCGTTTTTATTCAGCCTTGAAATATCACTGTCTTCCTGTGTCACCGAGAAAAGCGATTCGAGCCGCATTATCTCGCTTTCGATATTTTTCAAAAGCTCATCATCATCGGTATATGCCTTTATCGTCATGAATGTATCCATCGCGAATACATCTATCTGCTTAGGGTCGGTAGACTTCTTTGAACAGGAAGTCAAGAGCAATGCTCCGAGAAGTAAAAATATGAGTATCGTTCTTATTTTTTTCATATATCTGCCATTCTTATTTTTTTGCGCCGGTCAATGCGGCTAGCTGTTCGAGAAGGTCTCCCTGTCCCGAAAGTGTGATGCTTCCGACCTGTTCGCATATCTTTCCAATATATTCGAGTTCCTTCAGGCGGTAGAGCGTTTTATTCTCGTCCATCAGCTTTGCGGTATTCAAGAGCGATCTGGTCGAAGCGACCTCCTCACGGCGCGTTATGACATTTGCCTGCGCACGCTTTTCGGCGATAAGAACGGTATTCATGATCTCACGTATCTCGCCCGGTAGGATAATATCCTTGACACCTGCTCCGCTTATCTCGACACAGAGTCCACCTGCCCTTTCTGCAAGCCTTTCGCCCACAAAATCCGACATCTCATGCTTTCCCGCAAGTATCTCATCAAGCGTATGTGCGCCAACATAGTCTCTGAGTGCAAGCTGAGCGGTAGTATAGAGCTGATTCGAATAATTTCCGACCTCTGCAAGCTTTACGAAATCTACAACTTTGCAATTGAATACTAACGTTACACGCACAGATATTTTGTCCGCAGTCAAAAGCTCCTGACCGCTTACGGTATGTAATACTGCACCCGAATCAATATTTTCACAGTTCACATTTACCGCGCCGTTCCAGAAGCAATATCTGCCGGGTTCGAGAAGTTCGGCAAATCGATTATCATATGTAAGCCTGCCGCGCTGACCCTCCGACACGATAAATTCTGTATAAAAGCTGTGCGGTATTTTGTCGATGAGCTTCAAGGCATCCCCGGATATTCTCGGCTCGGATATGTCTATCAGCTTGAAATCATGCGCCCCGACCGCAAAATATGCGTAATTTCCTGTCTCCAATATATCAACGAAGCAGTCGTTCAGATAATGCAAAGCGACCGATCCGTTCGGAACATTCACCGTTTTTATTTGCGATGCGATATTCTCATTGCCCATAAGCGTATCTATCGAACAAAATTCGGAGCGCACAGCTTCGTTCACTAAAAATATTTCTACCTGCGCCGAGCCGAAATATCTGTATTTTCCCGGCATCAGAAGTTCACAGAGCCGACCGTTCCTATACAAAAGTCCGCGCTCGTTTTCTTTGATTATAGTCTTCAGCATCAAAATCTGCCTCCTCACGATCTAACGGTAAAAAGGATCTCATACACACCGCACGGCGGCGCGATTGAGCGGCATCATATCGGCTTTTCGCATCGAATCTTCGGTGCGGTATATTCCCGAATCTGACGTTCGCGGTATCCTCGTCCGACATGGTGCGATGTGCATAAGCCTTGTCCGATCCCGAACGAGGCGGTCAAATTGACACGGCAACGGTCAGGTATCGAAACGAACTTATCGAGATCCTATAGAAAAGGTACAAGACCTTAAAAATATTAGTTGCTCTTTCGAGCATAAGCCGAACCACCGGAGGAATCGGATATTCAAAAGAAAATACGACTCCTGTGGGATTCGAACCCACGAATTTGAGCCGCCATCTATACGGAAAAGCAATGCTCACCGCAGATCTGCGGAGCTTAAATTATAAAGCGATCCGCTGACGACTGCTTATAAATTATACCACTTCTCGGAAATTTTTTCAAGTATGCCGAAAATTTTGTTATGAATCTGTAATTTACCCTTTAGATAACATATGTTGCAAAATAGTCAAATTTAGCAACATACGTTATGCAATATATGTTGCTGTATATTCTTTCGCAATGTGTGCAGCATCATCATATACTGCCGATAAGCGCATTTATGCGCTCGGAAGGAGATGAAACGAATGCCTGATCTATCAAAGCTCAATGTCGGTGAGTGCGCATATATCCTATCCGGTATGCCGCTGTGCGAACGCCGTTTGTTTGAGCTTGGACTGATAAATAAAACACGCATAGAATGTGTTGCAAAAGCACCGTTCGGCGGCTCAAAGGCATATTTAATACGCGGCGCGGTCATTGCGCTGAGACCGACCGAGGCTGAGTCGATAGCTGTCGAAAAGATCACATCGGCAGCAGAATGTAAGCATATATATGGGACTGACCAGAAAGCGTGAACGAGATCATGAGCTTTGCGGCGAGCTCATAGCTCTTGCAGGAAACCCAAATGTCGGAAAGAGCAGTCTGTTCAATCTTTTGACCGGCTCAGACCGCCATACAGGCAACTGGAGCGGAAAGACCGTAGCGTCCGAAGCCGGGCAGGTAAAGAAAAAATATACTCCGAGCGGAAAAAATCGACTAACGCTTGTCGATCTTCCGGGGACTTATTCGCTAAACTCGGGTTCGGCCGAGGAGCTTGAAGCGCGGGATTTCATAAAAAGCGGAGCTGCGACGGCTACGATAATCGTGTGTGACGCTTGCTGTCTCGAAAGGAATCTGATACTTGCCCTGCAAATACTCGAAATAACTCCGCGTGCCGTGCTTTGCCTGAATCTTATCGATGAAGCGCGACGAAAAGGAATAGAGATCGATATTGAAAAATTGAGTGATGAGCTTAAGATTCCGGTCATTGCGACCAGCGCATCGAGCGGTGAAGGGATACATGAGCTGATCGCGGCAGTATATTCGGTCATAGCGGCAAAAGCTATATCATACGCTCCGCCGTTTAGATATTCCGAAAAAATAGAAAATATCATCGGCGGTATTCCGCGCAGCGAAGGAATAGAGCTGCTTGAAGGACTTTGTGAAAAAAATGATCTGCCTGATGGAGTCAGCTCGGAATATGTGCTTGAAGAATTGACCTCGCGCCCGATAATCACCGCCGAAGCTATCGCAGGAGAGGTTACAAAGACAGATGGCTGCGGATATTCGAATTTCGACCGAAGGCTCGACAGAATAGCAACTCATCCTGTCGGTTCGATAGCTATTGGCGCATTGCTGCTTGCAGGTGTTTTCTGGCTGACTATCGCAGGCTCGAATTATCCGTCTATACTGCTTGAAAAACTTTTCGCGTCGATTGAAGATATACTTTTCGAGCTGCTCGGCATTCTTCCAGACAGTCTTCGGGATATGCTGGTATTCGGGATGTTCAGGACACTTTTCAAGGTTGTTTCAGTAATGCTGCCGCCTATGGCGATATTCTTCCCTCTTTTCACGCTTCTTGAGGATTCGGGGCTTTTCGCACGAATCGCATTCAACGCCGACGGCGTAATGCAGAAATGCTCTGGGTGCGGAAAACAAGCATTGACAATGGCAATGGGACTCGGTTGCAATGCCGCAGGTGTCACAGGCTGTCGGATAATCGAATCAAAGAATGAACGAACAGCCGCGATACTCACGAACAATTTCATGCCCTGCAACGGAAGATTTCCGATACTTATAGCGATCTCGGCGTTCATGCTCGGCAGTGATCGAAGCTTTGTCTCGGCAATAATACTCACCATCTGCATATTTGTCGGGATATTCGCGACTTTTATCGTGACAAAGCTGCTGAATCGAGACAAATGCAGCTCTGCTTTCAGGCTCGAACTTCCGCCCTACCGAATGCCGCGGATAAAGCAGGTATTGATAAGCTCGATATTCGACCGAACTCTTTTTGTACTTGCAAGAGCGGCTGCGGTAGCTGCACCTGCCGGACTGATAATCTGGCTCACGGCAAACATCTATATAGGTGACATGAGCATAATTGCCCATATCGCTGATTTCTTCGAGCCGTTCGGCAGAGCTATAGGGCTTGACGGAGTTATGATCTGTGCGCTGCTTGCAGGCTTTCCGGCAAATGAGATAGTTCTTCCGTTGGCTGTCATGATCTACACGAGCGGCGGAATGATCGGAACATCCGATGGGCTTTTCGATGTGCTTCGAAGCAGTGGTTGGAACAGCTTGACCTGTCTGAACACGCTGATACTCACGATATTCAGATTTCCCTGCTCCACCACTCTGCTAACTATAAAAAAGGAAACGAACAGCCTAAAGACTGCGGCTTTATCGGCTGTCATTCCGACCGCTATAGGCATAATGCTCTGCTTTTTTACAAATTTGGTGTCAAAGCTGATATGATAGTTCGGGCGGAAAACCGCCCGAACTTATTTTGTCGAATATTTTCATCCACCCCCTTGACTTATTCGGGAAAATATTGTAAAATATAATAGAGTGCAGGAAGGTTGGTGAAGGATATACCTAGAAACTTTATTTATGAATATGAGATACCGCAGGCTATACGCACGGTGAGCTATTACAATCACGATTCTTCTTCGAGTGAGAGCAATGTCATGCGCACCGATCTGCCTATCGTTATAAACTGCACGGGAAGAGTCGAGCTTCCCTGCAATTTCGCCAGCCGCGCAAAATTCGGAAGACACGATTATTATCTTATGTATCTTATGAACGGAGAACTGAACGCTCTGACCAACGGCAATGAATATCATGTGACCGCCGGCTCTGCTGTGCTTTTTCCGCCCGAACGCGAATACCGCTACACAAGAGTCGGGAACGCGGATGTTCAATATCTCTGGGTACATTTCACAGGGTCGGATGCAAAGTCTCTTCTCGAACGTCTCGGCTTCGGAGAAAGCGGAGTTTTCAATATCGGCATAGATGAAAATATTTCGGCGATGTTCATGCAGCTAATGGAAAATTTCATTTTGCGCGACAAATATTTTTATGATGCCGTGGCTTCTAAACTTGTCGAGATACTGATCACAATGCGACGAAGGCTCGATATGTCTGACAGTCCGACCGAATCGCGGAGCAGAATATCCGAATCGATCAGATTCATACACGCAAATTACACAAAGCCCCTGACAAACAGTCAGCTCGCCAAGCTCGAACATCTCAGCGTGTCGCAGTATATCGAGATATTCAAGCGCTGCACCGGAAAAACTCCGCACGCTTACATAATCGAGCTTCGAATGCGAAATTCCTGCGATCTGCTCAACCGTCAGGATCTGACGATAGCCCAGGCGGCTCAGGCGGTCGGCTACAACGATGCTCATTACTTTTCGCGACTGTTTAAAGCATACCGCGGAATATCGCCAGAACAGTACAGGAGAGAGCAATGATCAATGCTATGAGTGCTCTGACCGATCCATTGTCCGCAGAGCTGTTTGAAAGGGTCAGAAGCGATGCTCTTCTCGGCACACATATGAAAAAAGGCATCGGAACTCTTGGGGAGCGCACTCTGCACGTGATACTCAAAAACTTTTATGAGACGGACGATTCATTTCGCGAGATAAAGGTCGGGAAATTCGTTGCCGACATCAAGCGCGGTTCGAGCATTGTTGAGATACAGACCCGTGCATTTCGAAGACTTCGAGAAAAGCTACCGATATTTTTAGAGGAGAACACGGTCAAGGTGGTGTTTCCGATAGCCGAAAGAAAATATATCACCTGGATAGACCCCGAAAGTGGCGAAATGACCGAGCGCAGACGTTCTCCGAAGGTCGGCAACATATGGGATTTCTTCCTCGAACTCTGGGAGCTTCGACCGATACTACCGACAGAAGGACTTTCGTTCGACATAGTGTATCTCGAAATGGATGAATTCAAGCTGCTCACCGGGAAGAGCCGCGACAAAAAGCATCACGGTGCTTCAAGAGCCGAACGCATACCAACAAAATTATTGAGGATCGAGACCTATGAGAGCGCAGAGGATTTCAAGTCTGTAATTCCGGAGCTGCCTGAAGAATTTACGGTAAATGAATTTTCGAAGGTGGCAAGACTGCACACCGGATTTTCCGGAAAAATAATATCTACATTAGTCACGCTCGGTGTTATCGAAAAATGCGGTGAGCGCGGACGAGCATATTTATATAAGATTGGAGAATAGATCATGAACAAATTATACACAGGAGACCTTTTCGAAATGGTGAGACCATACAAGGGCTCAGACATCATAATCGATGAATCGATATTTCCGGTCAGAAAGGACGAAAAGGGTGAACTGACCATCGCTCTCATGAACAAGATAAAGAAGATCAAATACGTGAAAACGGCAACTCTCGACAAAACATTCGTTGAAGGCGAGGATTATCTTGTCCGTGACGGTGATCTGGTCATTCCCGAAGGATCGAAAATATACGTTATGCCATGGGAGGAATACAATCCTGCGGAAGGATCGTTCGACTGTACACTTGGCAGAAAGCTGATATTCGGTTCGGCAAACGAATTTCATCTGAGACAGTATGCGGTGACGTATGAGCCGGCAGATGATATTTTCGAAGGAAAATATTTTCCCGAAAAAGCGGCTGAGCTTGAAAATTCGAGACGCATTTTAAAAACCGGCGAATTGAAGCTTGCATTCTTCGGTGACAGTATCACATTCGGCTGCCAGTCAAGCGGACTTTTCGGTTCTGTTCCACCGTATCTTCCGATATACCCGATAATGGTCGCAGACACTCTGCGTCTGCGCGGTGGAAAGGTCGATTATTATAATCCGTCAATAGGCGGAAAATCCTCACCTTGGGGCAAAGATACCGCTGCATACTATTTTGATGACTTCAAGCCGGATCTGACCGTCATAGCGTTCGGAATGAACGATGGCACAGGAAAGCTTCCTGTAGAGGCATTTATCTCGAATATCCGTTCGATCATCGAAACTGTACGCGCAAAGAATCCGAATGCTGAATTTATACTTGTTTCGACGACCTTAGCAAACCCGATAAGCACATTTGTGGGCTTGCAGGAGGCTTATGAAAAGCCGCTTGAAGAGCTTGCAAAGAATGAAAGCTGTGCATTTCTCAACATGACCGAGCTTCACAGGACTTTGATGACTCGAAAAGAATACCATCACATGACAGGAAACAACATAAATCACCCCACCGACTTTTTGGCAAGACTCTATGCACAGGGAATACTTGAGCTGATCGGAGAAGATAAATAATGAGAGCATACGAAAGACTTATTAAATACGCAAAATTCCCGACCGCCTCGGATGAAGCTGTTGACACCTGTCCATCAACAAAAAAGCAGCTCGTTTTGGCAAAGGAGCTTGAAAACGAGCTGCGCGAGATAGGCTGTGCAGAGGTAGAGCTTGACTCGAACGGATATTTGTTTGCAACGATACCTGCCTCTGAAGGCTTTGAAAATGCCGATGTGATCGGTTTCATAGCACATATGGATGTATCGCCGGAGGTCGAGGATGAGGGCGTTTCACCGAAAGTCACGGTCTATTCTGGCGGAGACATACTCTTGAACGAGAAACATGACATAGTAATGAAAGAGAAAGATTTTCCGATATTGAAGAGCTACATCGGAAAGACTCTGGTGACTACCGATGGAACTACACTGCTCGGTGCAGATGACAAGGCGGGGGTTGCAGAGATAATCACTGCCGCCGAAAAGCTCATAAACGATGCTTCGATAAAGCATGGTAAAATACGCATAGGCTTCACACCCGATGAAGAGATCGGGCGCGGTGCGGATCTGTTCGATGTAGAGCGGTTCGGAGCGAAATATGCGTATACAGTTGATGGCGGTTCATTCGGCGAGGTTGACTATGAGACCTTCAATGCTTCATCGTTGAAGGTCAAGATCAGCGGAAAGAGCATTCATCCGGGTGACGCAAAGGACAAAATGATAAACGCTTCGATAGTCGCGGCAGAATATATCGCGCTTTTACCGCCGCTCGAACGTCCCGAACACACGAACGGATACCAAGGCTTTTATCATTTGACCGATATAAACGGTTCGGTCGAATCGGCAGAGCTGTCGTATATACTGCGCGACCACGACTTAAAGAAGCTTGAAATGCGTCAGGATATGGCAAAAAGAGCCGCAGACGAGCTGAACAAAAGATACGGTGACGGCACGGTAAGCATAGAGATAAAGGAAAGCTATCGAAATATGCGCGAGAAGATCGAGCCGGAATTTAAGATCGTCGAGATCGCATATAAGTCGGTCAGAGAGCTCGGCGGAACTCCGGTATCAAATCCCGTGCGCGGCGGCACAGACGGCAGCCGACTTTCATTCATGGGACTTCCCTGCCCTAATCTCGGCACAGGCTCACACAATCATCACGGCAGATTTGAATTTGCGTGTGTCGAAGAAATGGACAAATGCACTGATCTAATCGTTAAAATCGCCGAAAATGCCACTAAATTTTAAAAAAGGCTTGACAAATCACTCTGAATATGATATAATATTCAGAGTGAACGGGATGTAGCGCAGTTGGTAGCGCGCCTGCTTTGGGAGCAGGATGTCGCAGGTTCGAATCCTGTCATTCCGACCAAATAATAACCCTGACTTTGATAAAAGTTTGGGTTATTATTTTTTGCCTGTTTTCAAAGGTTTTCAGCCTATTATTACATATAATCAGCCACCATAAAGTTTTTTCGATTCTGGTTTTATTGCTTCTTTAATTATTTTTGCCCCTCTATGCAAAAAGGTTCACACACATATTTCGATAGCCTTATTGAAATATTAGTTATTATATAATAAAATATACAAAAAGGTGGGATTTTGTTGAACAGTAACGATATTCTTATGCAAGCAAAAGCTGAATTAACAAGTCTTGATAATCATCTGATCGACGTGATTGACATTAAAAGACCTACAAGTATTGAATATGCAAAGCAACTTGCAAAGGTTATTTCTAAACTATCACCTTTGCTTGGAAATATGATTGAATTTTCGACTGTTGATTTGCTTAATGAACACAGCTGGAAAAATAGTGGAAAATGGATAAGGCAAGACCCAGGTTTTCCTGATGCGCTATTTAAGAGTGATATTATTCTACCGAATCCTGGCATTGAGATTAAAGCATGGTTTCCACTTGCAACAGAAATCACTGCCAGATTCAAAGATAGTGTTACTATGTTCTCCCAAGACAATATAGATGTTGCTCTAATTGCTTGGCTTCCAGAGAATGTAATTTGGGGAAAACCTCAAATCATTGATGTACTTGTAGTAGGAGGCAGAAGTGTTGCAGAAGCGAGAGACCGCCATTATCACAGACCACCAGACTATCTAGTATTTGAGCCGGAGGACACAACTGACAGAACAGCTAACCTCCAACAGACCAACACAAATGGCTATAAGTTGCAATCGGACAAATGCAACGTTACGGATGCCATTAAAATAGTAGAAAGTTGGGGAGCAAATGGTAAGGATTACAGCCCATCCCCAGCATATCAAAAGTTGTTAAGAACATTGTACGGTCAGTTTGTTTATCGACTTGATACAAATTATGCAAAAATTGACCGCATCGAACATGATGAAATTGAAGCATTCAAAACTCGTGTTCTCGACACTCAATTTCAATGTAAAACTATCAGACAGTGGAGTGCCATCCTGTCATCTAACAATGATACTATATTAGAAAGTGCATTAAAAACTATTTTTTAATGCTTGTTTTTACTCTGTCAGATGCAATTTTAAAAACATCCGGATTGAGTTCGGCACTATAACAGATTCTATTCAGTTCAGCAGAAGCAACAGCTGTTGTACATAAACCTGCAAATGGATCCCAAACCACATCTCTTTCATCAGAGGTTATTTCAATAATTCTCTTGATAAGAGAGAGTGGTTTTTGGTTTAGATGGATTGCTTTTTGGTTAATTTTCAATCTTTCGTTACCCCTAAGTTGTGGCTCTTGCCAAACATTTGTAACACCTATAGGGCAATAAAATTTAGACCTCATTCGAGCCCATTCCTTTTTGGTAATGGGTTCATTTCCATTTATGGAAAAATAGGCTTTTCCATCCTCTTTACCGTGAGTGTTTGCATACAGAGCAATCTTTTCAAAAGCTTCGGCAGGAGGCATATACCATAGATGGCACTTAGTAAAATACTTTCGTGTAGCAGCATCTTTTACTCCACAAGCCTCATTGGTCTTTGAGTACGGTAAACCCGTTCTTCCCCATTCATATCTCAACCATTCTTTCATGGTCATTGTTTTACCATCTACTTCAAAGGTTGGATTCTTTACATATTGTACACAGACCTCTGTAACTACAGGCAAGTGGCGAATAGTTTTTGTGTTGGTATTTCCCGCAACATGGCTTATACCTTTATCCCACACACAGCAAGAAACATAAGTCCAGCCGTATCTCTCTAAAATAGGATGAACGGTCGCCCAACCAACCTCTGTATTCCAAAACCATAAAGTAGTCAACGGAGTGGATGCCTCGCTCCATTTTTTGATATGAGGTTCATACCAAACATCAAGCCCTTTGTGCGAAAGCAAGTCTCCCTTGAAGCCGTTAATCCCATAAGGACCATCGCTTACTATTACAGTAGGAGATTCCCAATTATCGTAAAATTCCATTGCATCACCACAATACAGATGGAGATTGTTAAAGTTATTATTTTTCATATTGATTCTCCTTGTCTGAACAATGAAAAATAATATCTTCCACGTTGCAATTAAAATAATTACATATTCGGTTAATTATATCTAATGAAACCATTTCTTCTCTTGCCATTTTATCCATTGTAGATTTTGAAATACCTGTAGCTTGCATTAATTGTCTTTTTGTCATATCACGATCAATCAATAGTTTCCACAGAGGTTTATATGAAAAAGCCATAAGATCACCTTCCTTACTTTAAGTATACCACAAAAGTATTGAGAAGTCAATACTTTTGTGGTATATTTGAATGCTAATTTTACGTTTTTCCATCTAAAAAATAGTGTGGAAAAAACTCCCTGTATGAACCTTTTATTAAAATTGCGCTTATTTGCCATAAAGAAGCCCGTTTATCATCGTGATAAGCGTCTTTTCTTAGCGTGACGGGGCATTTTCAGCTTTTATTTTTGCGGCTCGGCTTTTGTATTTGCAGCGTAAAAAGCAGAAATGCACCGCAAGGTTGTATTTTCGTTGTACTGCTTCGACGTAAAAAACCGAGGCTAACGCCTCGGCAAAAACTTGCTTTTTTGCACCCTAAAAGCAAAAATGCGCTTCAAGGTTGTAATTCAGTTGTACTGCTTCGGTGCAAAAAATTACCGATGCTGATAAATGCAACTTCTCATTCTCAAAAATATTGACGCAATATCACCGCGCATTTTTGAAGCTTGCTAAATTATAACAAAGTCTGCATAAAAAATTACACATCAAGTTGCACGAAAAGGCAACAAAATAACTCAAAATCGTTCTGAAAAGGTTTATGTCGAGCGTTTTGGGATCTCTAATGGGTCGTTTTGACAGAGTGTAATCTTGAAGAAGACGTTTGTCTTCAACCTGTTACAAAATTTATTTTTCTCACAAAGTCAAACGTGTCCTCCCAAATATGGTGCGGACA
>CAZRVL010000015.1:0-38776 GCA_964603455.1 uncultured Lachnospiraceae bacterium | reverse complement strand
ATCATTCTCGACTTCCGTATCGGTTGGGCTGAGAACATCGACTTCCCGTGCGATACCATCATTCTCGGTACTAAGGGCGGTCTCCGTATCCCTGCTACCGACTGCTGGAACGGCACTATCGGCGGCGACCTCACCATTTATCATGAGATCGCAGGCAAGCAGATCGAGACCAAGCTCCCGATGCAGCATGCAAGACCCGGTGAGCCTTCCAACTTCGACAAGAAGATTCGTACCTTTGTCGATGCTGTTAAGTACAACACCGCTGCTCCTGTTCCGTCGAGCCAGATCCTCTACAACCAGGCTATTCTTGACCACATCTGCAAGTCCGCACTCAAGGGTGAGGAAGTTAAGGTCGAGATCCCCGAAATCTAATTTCTGTAAAATAAATACAGTTATCCCCGAAGCATTTCAAATGCTTCGGGGATATTTTTATCTGAGTTCTTTTGCGAGTGAATACATTTTTTTGTATTTTTCAAAGCATTCCGAGTATATCTTATGTCGTTCCGCGTTCGGAAATAGAGTTTCCCCTTCTGTTATGAATATCTTTTTGGCTTCATGAAGATCGGAAACTATTCCGAGCGATCTTGCAGCGGACATTATCAGTCCGAGCGCACCGACTTCGGGAGCAGTGGCTATGCTTATCGGGAGTCCGGTAATATCCGATTTTATCTGAGTCCAGACCTTGCTCTTTGCACCGCCGCCCGTTGCGATCAGTCTGTTTGGTGTTATGCCGCATTCTGCGAGAAGTTCGAGATTTATTCTCATCTCATATGCGACACCTTCGAGTATTGCTCTGTAAATATCAAATTTGGTAGTTCCGAGAGTCAGACCGTACAGCATTCCGCGAGCCGATGCATCCATATACGGTGTTGCAGCTCCTGCAAGATGGGGAAGGAGCAATAGTTTTCCGGGTTCGTTTCCTATTGCCGAATCGAGTTCACTGTAGCTACATCCGACCGCGAAATTGTCGCGTACCCACTTTGCCGCTGTTCCGCCGGTATAGGACATCGCAACGCCTTCGTAAATATCAAGGAATGGCATGAATGCGATTCCGGCTTCGTAAGCCTTGTTATTCGTCGGCAGAGAAGATATTATCGGAGTCAGGCATTCAACGCTTCCGCTGCCGTCAACGCAGTCACCGGGATCAAGTGCTCCCGCACCGACCGCGGCGGCGTTTTGATCGTGCATTGAAGAGATTATCTTTGTATCTTTTAGTCCGAATTTGTTCGATACACCGACTATAGTTCCGTCAGGGACGAGCGGCGGCATGAGTCCGACATCGATTCCGGCGCAGTCGAACAGTTCCTTATCCCAACATTTTTTCCTCACATCAAAGCCCATCGTCCGTGCGGCAGCCGAATGGTTCAATGCGCGTTCTCCGGTCAAAAGGCAGATTATATAATCGGATATTATACATATTTTCGAGGTCTTCTCGATAAGTTCGGGACGATTTTTCGCAAACCATTTCAGCTTTGGCAGAGTATATAGCGGTGCAGGTGCTGTGCAGGCTATATTTATTGTTCTGTTTCTATCGAATGTTAAGCACTCTTCTTCACCGCGCATATCGTTATAGAGCATTGAACGGTTCAATATCCTGTCATTTTGATCAAGCAGTGCAAATGATTCTCCGAATGTAGATACACCGAGAGCTTCGAGACGGCTTTCTGTAGCCGAAGTGACTTTCTCCACCGCTGTTGCGATTTCATTAAAATCTATCGTGTGCTCCGAATATGTATGAAGTGAGTCGCATGGTTCGTAATGGCTTTCTATGAAATTTCCGTGATCATCGTATACAGTAAGTTTACATCCGCTTGATCCAACGTCTAATCCGCCGAGGTACATATCAAATCTCCTTTAAGTTGAATGTAAATTTTTGTAATTCTATTATAGCATCCAGTTGTTAATAAATCAAGTCTTCTACAAAACTATCTCTCACAAATTCTTATGAAAATCTTTGTTGACAACGCTGAAAAACATCTGAAGATGGAGAAAATCGCGTTACCCCCTTGACTTTTGGCACTATATATGGTATTATGTATAGGCAAGGTCTACTAAATGTAGCACCGAACGTAAATCTTAATATACACCGCTCGCAAAAAAGCTTTGCGGGCTTGCCTTTTGAATAGAATTATTTTTTAGGAGAAAAATCATGAAGATAATAAAGCGCAACGGCTCTGAAGCAGATTTTGAAATGGACAAGATAATAAATGCGATCTCTAAAGCGAATTCATCGGTGGAGGAATCGATACGCATGACCGAAAGCCAGATCGAACGCATCGCTGAGAGTGTTGTACTTGCCTGTGAACAGTTGGGGCGTTCTCCGTCGGTAGAGGAGGTGCAGGATTTTGTAGAGCATCAGATAATGGCGCATGGTGCGTTCGAGGTCGCAAAAAACTACATAACCTATCGCTATACGAGAAATTTGATCAGACAATCGAATACTACCGATGACAAGATACTTTCGCTTATCGAGTGCAACAATGAAGAAGCAAAGCAGGAGAATTCGAATAAGAATCCGGTTATAAACTCCACTCAGCGCGACTATATGGCAGGTGAAGTATCCCGTGATATTACGAACCGTATACTTCTTCCGAAGGACATTGTTCAGGCTCATGAAGAAGGCATAATCCACTTCCACGACAGCGACTATTATGCTCAGCATATGCACAACTGTGACCTTGTAAACCTCGAAGATATGCTCCAGAACGGAACAGTCGTCACAGGAACTATGCTTGAACGTCCGCACAGCTTTTCGACCGCCTGCAATATCGCTACTCAGATAATCGCGCAGGTTGCCTCGAACCAGTACGGTGGACAGTCGATCTCTCTGGCACATCTTGCCCCCTTTGTTCAGGTTAGCCGCGAGAAGATCCGCAGAAATGTTATCGCCGAGAACAATGAGCTTCACATCGGGATGGACGATCAGCAGATAACCGATGTGGTCGAGCGCAGACTTCGCGACGAGATCAACCGCGGTGTTCAGACGATCCAGTATCAGGTCTTGACCCTTCTGACTACAAACGGTCAGGCTCCCTTTGTCACGGTCTTCATGTACCTCGGAGAGGCGAAGAACGAGCAGGAAAAGAAGGATCTGGCGATAATCATCGAGGAAACTCTTGAACAGCGTTATAAGGGCGTAAAGAACGAGAAGGGAGTCTGGGTAACTCCGGCGTTCCCGAAGCTCATATATGTGCTCGAAGAGGACAACATAACTGAGGATTCAAAGTACTGGTATCTCACCAAGCTTGCGGCAAAGTGTACCGCAAAGCGCATGGTTCCCGACTATATATCCGAAAAGAAGATGCTCGAATTAAAGGTCGATAAAAACGGCGAGGGACACTGCTATCCCTGCATGGGCTGCCGCAGCTTCCTAACTCCCTATGTCGATCCCGAGACGAATCAGCCGAAGTACTACGGACGCTTCAATCAGGGCGTAGTTACGATAAACCTTCCCGATGTAGCACTTTCCTCCGGTGGAAATGTCCAGAGATTCTGGGAGATATTCGAAGAAAGGCTTGAACTCTGCCACCGTGCTTTGATGTGCCGCCATAATCGTCTTGTAGGCACATTGTCTGATGCCGCACCGATATTGTGGCAGTACGGCGCGTGTGCAAGACTCGGAAAGGGTGAGCCGATAGATAAGCTGCTTTACGGCGGATATTCGACGATCTCGCTCGGATATGCTGGACTTTACGAGTGTGTAAAGTACATGACCGGAAGAAGCCACACTGATCCCGAGGCAACTCCGTTTGCACTCGAAATAATGCAGAAGATGAATGACTCCTGCAAGAAGTGGAAGGCAGAGCATAATATCGATTTCTCACTATACGGAACTCCGCTCGAATCCACGACCTACAAGTTTGCAAAGTGCCTGCAAAAGCGTTTCGGAGTTATTCCCGGAATAACCGACAAGGGCTATATAACCAACAGCTATCACGTTCATGTCACCGAGAAGATTGATGCCTTTACGAAGCTCAAGTTTGAGGCGCAGTTCCAGCATCTCTCGCCCGGCGGCGCGATCTCCTATGTCGAAGTTCCGGATATGCAGAACAACCTCGAAGCAGTCCTCGAAGTGATGAAGTTCATCTACGACAACATCATTTACGCCGAGTTGAACACCAAGAGCGATTACTGTCAGGTGTGCGGCTATGACGGCGAGATCGAGATAAGAGAGCGCGACGGAAAGCTCGTATGGGTCTGCCCGCAGTGCGGAAACGATGATCAGGACAAGATGAATGTCGCACGTCGTACCTGCGGCTATATCGGAACTCAGTTCTGGAATCAGGGACGCACGCAGGAGATAAAGGACAGGGTGCTTCATCTCTGATATGAATTACTGCAATATTAAGGACTGTGATATTGCAGACGGACCGGGCGTTCGCGTGACGCTCTTTGTCTCTGGCTGCACAAATCACTGTGAGGGCTGCTTTCAGCCCGAAACGTGGAACTTTAATTACGGTGACGAGTTCACGAAAGAGGTCGAGGATCGGCTCTTGAAGCTTCTTGAACCGCATTATATCGCCGGGCTGACTCTGCTCGGCGGAGACCCATTTGAACCGTCAAATCAGATCGCGCTGCTCCCGTTCGTAAGGCGCGTGAGATCGACCTTCCCCGAAAAGAGCATTTGGGCGTATTCGGGCTTTACCTATGAGGAGCTTAAGCGTGAAGGCTCTCATCCGCGTTGTGAAGCGACTGATGAGCTTTTGGGGCTTCTCGATGTTCTGGTTGATGGACGCTTTGTCGAGGCGAAAAAAGACCTGAGACTGCGTTTTCGCGGCTCATCGAATCAGCGGATAATAGATATTAAAAAAACGATCGAGTCTGACGAGATCATTTTGTGGGAAAAATAATGAAGCGGTGGATGTGTAATCCACCGCTTTTTGAATTTTTATTCGATCATAAATTTTTGAGGACTTAAAGCTGTTTGTGTTGATATTGAGCTCCGAAACAATGCTCCAATTTGTGTAAATGTATTTTAATAATATCCGATTTATTATATATATTTCACGAAAAATGAGCTACGAAATTGTTTCGTAAAAAAAAGTTATTGACAAAAAGTGGGGTGGTGGTGGTATAATATAAACAAGGAGTAAATATTATGAAAAGCAAACTTTCAATTACGCTCGTTCTCGCGCTTTTGGCAGCTCAGCTTACAGCCTGCGAAGATCAGACACAGCAGCCCGAGACCACCTCGAACGTCGATGATGGTACTACCACACCTTCGGAGACCACAGAATATATCGATACTCTTCCGATCAAAGATTTCGATTCTGAGAAATTTGTGATAATCGGACAGAGCTATTCCGGACGGCAGAACTTCTATATGGAGGAGCTTGACGGTGATGTTCGAAACGATGCGCTCCACGAACGTGATACGGCAGTCTCGGAACGTCTTGGAATAAAGCTCGAATATGTCGCTGTTCAGGAGAGAAGCGATGTAACATCAATGGTTCAGCAGTCCGTGCTCGCAGGCGATGAATCATACAATCTCGTATTTAATTCGCTTTCAGCCGGAATAAATACGCTGACCTCGGGCGGATTTCTCTATGACCTTAAAGATATTCCGTATCTTTCTCTCGAATCTGAGCTTTGGTAACTGCATTTAATTTCAATGACATTTCAACAATGCTTCGCGATATGGTTTTAGGTGAGCAGGAAAACTATGTTTCTGCATATGCAGCAAAGAAGGATGCTGCACAGGCTGCGCTCGACAGCATACTCGAAGGCGCAAATACATGAAAGGTATCTTATAAAATGATGGAACAGGCAAAAAAGGACAGAGAATATCTACAATCTTTGATAGATGTCGGCGGAGATATAACTATTCCCTCGGAGAATCCGTTGAACGGCAAAAATGTATATCTCATCGACCGACCGCTCGAACTTACGAGTGGCTGTCATGTCACGCTTGACGGCTGCACTTTGAGACTTGCCGACGGTGTTTATTCTAACATATTTATTTCAAAGGGCGCATGGAATGATGCACCGCTTCAAAGAGACATATCAATAATCGGTAAAAACGGCGCGAAATTAGACGGCGGCGAGCCTAACGGACTCACCGAAAAAACGGCGAATAAGAATGGACTTCCGCCTGTGCTGAACAATACATTTGTGCTTTTCAGAAATGTTGACGGATTTGAGATCTCTGATCTGCTTCTTTCCGATCCGCGCTATTGGTGTCTTACATTCTATTATTGCCGAAACGGACGGATCGGCAATATAGAGTTCAAAGCCTCTGACAATATGCCGAATCAGGACGGTATCGACCTTCGCCGCGGCTGTCATGACATTGAAATATCGCATCTCAGCGGCTCTACCGGAGACGATACGGTCGCATTGACTGCACTCGGTTCGGTCAGCGAGGATAAATTCAGAATTGACGGAGAATCGGACGATATATATAATGTCACGATCTCGGATGTTTCTGCAGAGGTCACAGGAGGACACGGAATAATCCGACTGCTCTGCCACGATACGATAAAGGTTCATGATGTTCAGATAAAGGACATATACGACCTTCATATCGACAACGGCGGTAAGATAAATCAAGCTGCGATAAGGCTCGGAGATGCAAATTACTGGTCAAGATCACAGACTGTCGAAGGCGATATGTATAACGTTAAGATCGAGAATGTTACAACGAATGCTCAGATCGCCGTAAAGATTCACGGAAGTATGCCGGGACTTGAAATTTCTGATATAATCGAAAAGTAAAAAATCATCACCTACTGATATAGCTTCGGCAGGTGATGATTTTTATCTGTAAATTACTGTCCGTTGGATTTCTTTCTTCTTGCTCTGAGTACGTTGATGGCTACAGAAAGCCCCAGACAGCATATAAGGAAGACAGGAATAGTCCAAGGTTCGGTTGAGTTAGCTGTCAATATTGATGTCCAAAGCTCGTCTATGAGCTTTGTGGTGTCATCCGGGAGGGCTATGAAGACCTCGGTATTGGCTAAGACTTCATCATCCGGATAGCTTATCGGATCGTTTGCGACTTCGGGATCGAGATAATCCTTGACCTCTGTCTGCGGAGTTGAATAACAGATGTATTCGATATTTGCAAGGGCGGTTCGTGTCTCGGTCATGAAATTTATATACATTTCGGCCGCTTCCTTGTTTCTTGCGCCCTTCGGTATGCACATTGCATCAACGAAAAGGTTGGTTCCTTCCTTTGGAACAATGTAAGCGAGATCGGGATTGTCACTTATCATCGTGATCGCATCGCCGGCATAATACGGCGCGAGCGCTGCTTCTCCGCCGGTCATTTTGTCGAATATCTCATCCATTACATATGCCTGTACCAGCAGCTTCTGATCGGTCATGGCACTTGCGACAAGGCGAAGCTCTTTCTCATTTGTCGTGTTCATCGAGTAGCCGAGATATTTGCAGGCAATTGCGAATGCATCGCGTGAGTTAGAGAACATCAATATGTTGTTCGCATATTTTTCATTCCATAGAATATCCCATGAGCCGAGATCTGCTTCGTCTACCATAGTTTTATTGTAGATAAGACCGACCATTCCGACCGTGTACGGAACTGAGTATTCCTCTGTCGCGTCATATTCAAGACCCTTGTAGCGATCCATTATTTTTGCTTCGTAATTCGGGATATTCGAAAAATCGAGCTTTTCGAGCATATTCTCGTTTATCATTCGGGCGATCATGTAATCCGATGGAATGACCACATCATAGGTCGCACCGCCGCTCTTGAGCTTTGCATAAAGCTCTTCGTTTGTCGCGAAATTTGTGTAATTTACTTTTATTCCGGTAAGCTTTTCAAATTCCTTATTGGTGTCGAAATCCCCTTCATTTCCACCGTTCACCGAGATGTATTCACCCCAGTTATAAACGTTTATAGTGACATTTTGACCGCGAAAGCGATCCCAGTCATAGTCGGACGAATAGGGAATATCGGCATATTCTACTGCTGAGGTCGAAAGTGTTGTAACGGCGGTCACGGCGATGAGCGAAAGCATAGAAAGCAAGCGTTTTTTCATCGAGCCGCACCTCCTTTTTTCGCCTTTTTCGGCTTTTCATTTCTGATTTCGGAGATATTCATTATGAGAAGTATCACAAGTACTATGACGAATATTATTGCCGAAAGAGCATTTACCTCAGGCGATACCTTGCGTCTGGTCATTGAATATATCGTTATCGGCAAAGTCTGAGAGGTAGAGCCGTGTGTAAAGTAGCTTATCGTAAAGTCATCTATCGAATAGGTCAGTGACATAAGAAATCCGGTAACGATTCCCGGCATTATTTCGGGAATAACGACATGCCTGAAGGCTTGAAGCGGACTGCATCCGAGGTCGAGCGCGGCATCATACAGATTTTTATTCATCTGCCTTAATTTCGGCAGAACGTTCAATATGACATACGGCACACAGAAGGTGATATGTGAGCATATAAGTGTAAAATATCCGAGGTCGATATGGAGTGCGACAAAAAGCAACATTAAAGATACACCCATGACCATTTCCGAGTTCATTATCGGAATATAGGTTATGTTTATAATGATCGAACGGGTGATCTTTTTCATCTTGTATATGCCTATAGCCGCCGCAGTGCCGAGTATCGTTGAGATTATCGAAGCTACTGCCGCAACTATCAGCGTGTTCAAGAGACTTTTTAGTATGACTTCATTGTTGAACAGCTTTTTATACCAGTCGAGCGTGAAGCCTGTCCACACCGTGCGCGATTTTGACTGGTTGAAGGAGTTCGCGATAAGCACGAATATCGGTGCATAAAGAAACAGGAATACGATAAAGATGTAGATTTTCGAAGATATTTTTTTCAAAGCAGTACACCCTCCATATCCTCATTGTCGAGCTGGTTGGTTATCGACATACAGAGGAAAATGAATACCATCAAAACGAGCGAGATCGCTGCGCCGAGGTTTGGATTATATGCGTTGCCGAGGAACTGAAGGTCTATGAGGTCTCCGATGAGCATATTTGTTCCGCCGCCAAGCATACGCGAGATTATAAAGGTCGATACTGACGGCACGAATACCATAGTTATGCCCGAAGCCACGCCCGGCATAGACAGCGGCATTATTACACGGCAGAGTACCTGAAAGCTGTTTGCGCCGAGATCCTGTGCGGCTTCTATTGTGCGGTCATCGATCTTGGTCATTACCGAATATATCGGCATTACCATGAATGGCAGATAGTTGTAGATCATTCCGAGAACTACAGCACCTTGAGTATTTATCATGTTGAACGGGCCGAGTCCGATAAGACCTAAGAGACGGTTTATAAGTCCGTTTTTCTCAAGCAGGGTCATCCATGCGTAGGTTCTGAGGAGAAAGTTCATCCACATCGGGAGCATTACGAGCATAAGCGCGAGCTTTTGACGCGAATAGAACATTCGTGAGATCATATATGCCAGCGGATATGCGATGACAAGGCATATGACTGTCGCTATGAGTGCGAGCCATGCGGAGTTTATGAGTACAGTCGAATAACGGCTGACATCAAGTATGTTTTGTATCGTGAAGATAGTGCGCTCGGTAAGCTCCGGCTCTACTTCGTTTTCTTCGCATTCGGCGAGATACTCGGCAAGTTCTTCTTCGGAAAGAAGATTTCCTTCCGCATCGCAGGTGGCAGTCGTCGTGAATGCGAATACCGCGATGAGTATGAGCGGAACGATTATAAATATCACCATCCAGGCGAGATAAGGTGTCGCCGCGAGTTTAGATCTGCTGCTCAATGTTGCTGACCTCCGCTTCGGATTCGGATTTGAAGTAGTTTACCCTTTTGATGTCGCTTTTTTTCATTATGTGTATATCTTCGGGGGTGAGGGTTATTCCGACGACCGAACCGACTGTCGGAGCTTTTGTGGAGTGTATCACCCAGACATCCGAATATGCGCGGACGATTATCTCATAGTGAACGCCTTTGAACTGAACGTTTTCCACAACTCCGTTGAGAACTTCATCCGAAGCCGGCACGAGTTGAATATCCTCAGGGCGTATGACTACATCTACCGGCTCCATCGGTGCAAAGCCCTTGTCAACACATTCGAAGTTGTTTCCCGCAAATTCAACGAGAAAATCCTTGTGCATGATACCTGGAAGGATGTTCGATTCGCCGATAAAGTCTGCAACGAAGGCATTGGTGGGTTCGTTGTATATATCCTGCGGAGTTCCTATCTGCTGTATAGTACCGTCCTTCATTACAACGACGGTATCCGACATGGTAAGAGCCTCCTCTTGATCGTGTGTGACATATATGAATGTGATTTCCATTCGCTGCTGTATCTTTTTGAGCTCGATCTGCATTTCTTTTCGAAGCTTGAGGTCGAGTGCTCCGAGCGGTTCATCGAGAAGCAGTACCTTGGGATTGTTGATCAAAGCGCGTGCTATTGCGATACGCTGCTGCTGACCTCCCGAAAGCTGATTGACACCGCGTTTGTCAAATCCCTTGAGATCGACCAACTCAAGCATCTCTCCGACACGGTGAGCTATCTCTGTCTCAGGTGTTTTTTTCAGTCTCAGACCGAACGCAACGTTTTCATATACGTTGAGATGTGGGAAAAGAGCGTATTTCTGAAAAACTGTATTTACGGGGCGTTTGTACGGCGGAACATCGTTCATACGCTTTCCTCCGAAAATAACGTCGCCGGAATCCGGAGTCAGAAATCCTCCGACAATTCGCAGAGTTGTCGTCTTTCCACAGCCGGACGGGCCTAAGAGAGTGACGAACTCTTTGTCGTGGATATCGAGGTTGATGCCCTTCAGGATCTGTTCGCCCTCGAACTCCATAGAGATGTTTTTCAGTTCAATTATTTTGTTTTTGTCCATTTCCTTTTTTCTTGCTCCTTTATAGATGATAAATATTATTTGCAGTCCTTGACGAAAAAAAACACCCCAAACAATCTGTCAGCTTTGCTGAACGACCAAAGAGATGGTAAAACAAATCGCCATGCTTCTGCGAAAACGGAAATCCGATATATGAGAGTGTATCTGATATACCGAATCATATTATAGCAGATTAGCGCGAAAAAATCAATAGGTTTTGCAAAAAAACTTGAAAAAACTTGATTTTTCTAAGTTTATTCTGATTTTTCCCCGATTTATCCGCGATAAATTGACGTATTCGATGATTTCCGCAATTTTTCTTGATTTTTCAAGGTTAATTGCATTATAAAACAAAGGTCTTTGCAGCGGGTGCAAAGACCTTTTGAAATATTTTTGTCAGCTGTTTTCCGAGATATAAGTCGAAATTCTGTCCTGGATTATTTTAACGGTCTCATCGAGAGACTTATCATCAGAATAATAAAGCTCGGCTTCCTCGTTTATTATTTTGAATACCTTATCTTCTAAGTTCGGAAGAGCCTGTGCGCCGTTTATAAGCTCCTTTACAGCCTCTATATGTTCCTTTGAAGTCTGTACGAGAACACCGTTGTCGGGTCTGTTGTTGCGTTTGAGATTCTCCTGAACTCTTTCCCAGGCTTCTTCGTATGTATAATCACCGCCAAATCCCATACCGCCGTTTGAATAGATATAATTCCACGTTCCGAGATCATTTTCACAGTTCTTTTCGAATGTATCTATGCAGAGCGATATTCCGTACGAACTTCTTTCGGAGGACAACGACGGTATCATCTTTGTAAATTCCCACGCTCCGTCCTTTAACAGGCTCTTGTCATTTATCGCATAGCTTTTATTTGGCTGGATTATTGCGCCGTTTCCTGTGTTTGTCGGATAGCCGATGATCTTCGTATCTGCGTCTTTTCCGTATCTTACAGTGGCTTCCACATAGCTGTCCAAACCATATATGGTTTCATCAGTTAGCATCATTTTTCCTTCGCGATACGGCTTATAGCGGTCTTCGTTGTATACTGCCATTTCTTCATCGCTAAGCATTGAATAGTAGTTGAAATCTCCAGGTATGCTTTTAGCTACTTCAAGCAGCTTTTTAAAGCTGTCGCTGTCGAAAGAGCAGGTGGCATTCTCATAGTCGATAAATGAATCCAGTGAGCATGCGAGAGAAAAATAGATCATCGTCTGACGGTTGATATACTCTGTGAGATATGTCCCCTCAGGCAGTTCGGAAGCGAATTTTATAAAATCCTCTGCGTTCCAGCTGTCAAATTTTACAAATTCAGGATTTACAAGTATAGTTCCGAGATAAAATTCCGTTACGAATTGATACATTCTGCCTTTGCTGTCTGTATATGCGTCCAGAACGCTCTCGAAGTACTTTGAACGATCAAAGCTTTCGTCTTTTTCGATAAGCTTGCTAAGGTCGGTGAATGCTCCCTGTGCTATCCAGTTGTCGGAGCTTTTGAAGCTTTCGAGCTCTATAATATCCGGTGCGGTTCCGGCAAGTATCTCACTTTCGAGCTGATCGTTTCCGGTGCTGCCGTCATCTGTACGGTATTTCGAGTAGTTGATAAGTTCAACTCGGTACTCATCGCTTGCACGGTTGAATTTGACTGCAAGATATTCAAGATTGCCACGTCCGTCCGGCATATATGCGACCTTGATAACATATTTTTCTTGTATCTCTTCTTCCGGAACACGCTCCAGCAAGAGAAGCTCTCTGGTCGTTTCTTCACTGTTCTGGTAGTCATAGCAGTAGCATATGAACGTATCTTCATCTACTATGACCAGATCTCTTACGGCATTAGGATTTATATCCGAGTTTATGAAGTTCAGAAGCTCGACAGAGCCTTCATCTGCTTCGTTGAAGCCGTAGATGGATGAACCATCGTTGTAATAAATATCATATCCTTTTCCAACATAAAATTCCGAGTTTGAACTAGCGAGATTCGGAAGTGCGAGAGGGTCGCCGATCTCCTTTTTTTCGGTATCTATGTAGCAGATCTTATAGTTATAAGTGGTATTGTCGCGGAAGGATACATATGCACGTCCGTCTGCCGTTACGCCGATGCCTTGAATATATCCATCTATAGTTATCTGAAACAGCTTGTTGAAGCTGTTGTCGCAGACAACGATAAGATTATTGTTTGCGAAATATGCGTTGCCGTTTCCATCGATCAGGAAATTATCTATGTAAAAATATCTTCCGTATGACGGATCGTCTTCGCTGACTTCGAAAAGCGAATTTAAATCATCGCACATAGTCTCGATCTTTCCATCGAGCATACGATCTACACGGTAGCTTTGAGTGCCTGTCTCGCTGTCGTAGTTCTGTACCAAAAAGACCGGATTTCCAGCGTTGTCCGCCGTTATATTTTGTATATATCCGTTGTCATCTTCATCCTTTTCGTAAACTGTCTTTGTAAAATCTCCGGTTTCAGGGTCGATCGACAAGAATAAATTCTGTGATTCGTATGGATCTTTACTTATCGTTTCATAGGCGTAGACCAGTACTTTGTCTCCGGCGTTTATTATTTGGTTTGGATTTATGTTATCGCCAATGTCGATATTTGTCGCCTTGTAAACATGATCGACCTTAGATTTTTCCGGCTCGGGTGCTTTTTCACCGCAGGATGAGAGCGGGACGATTCCGATTAGCATGATTGCCAAAAGCAGTGTGGATACGATGCGTTTTTTCATTTTGATTCTCCTTTTCTACATATAGCGAAATCATTGTCAAGGATATTATATCATAAAACTTTATTGTTGTAAACCCATATTTACCAAAATTAACAAAAGATTCATATATTGTAGAATAGGAAAATATATCAGTCCGGAAGAACGAATTTATTCACCGCGTGGAGATATGCAAGTATAGAGGATTCGATTATATCGGTAGAAAGTCCGCGTCCATTGTAGGTCTCATCACCGCAGCTGACCTTTACAAGTACTTCACCAAGTGTGTCGCGTCCCTCTGAGGTCGAGCGGATCGAGTAGTTTTCGAGACGATGCGGCGGAAGGTTCATTATCTTGTCGATAGCATTGTAAGCTGCCGAGATCGGACCATCACCGAGCGCGACCTCTTCGAGAACCTGATCGTCGCGTCTGAGCCTGATAACGCAGGAGGGGCTCGTGTCGTTTCCGGCATGGACATCGAAGCGATCGAGCGTATAAACACCGACAACATTTTTTGCGCTTATGAGTGCTTCAAGATCGCGGTCACTGACCGATTTCTTTTTGTCGCAGAGCGATTTGAATTTTTCGAAATATTCATCGAGCTGCTCTTTTGAAAGCTCAAAGCCGAGCTCGGAGAGTCGTTCTTCAAAGGCGTGTCGTCCAGAATGCTTTCCGAGCACCATCTTGTTCGGCATTTTTCCTATAGTTTCGGGCGAGATTATCTCATAGGTTTCCTTTGCGGCGAGAACTCCGTGCTGATGTATGCCAGATTCATGTGCGAATGCGTTTGTACCGACTATTGCCTTGTTGAGCGGCGCGGACTGACCGATTATGTGGTATATCAGCTTGCTCGAACGATATATCTGAGTGGTGTCGATATTGCAGGTAGCATCATACACCGCAGAACGTGTCTTAAGAGCCATCACGACCTCTTCAAGTGCGGTATTTCCTGCACGCTCACCGATACCGTTTACAGTGCATTCGATCTGTCCTGCGCCGCCCAGAACGCCCGAAAGGGAATTTGCAACAGCACATCCGAGGTCGTTGTGACAATGTACCGAAATAGTGATCTTGTTCATCTCGTCAACTTTTTCGCGGAGAAATTCTATGAGCTGCTTCATTTCGCCCGGAGTGGTGTAGCCTACGGTATCCGGAAGATTTATTGTAGTTGCTCCGGCATTTATCGCGGCTTTTACGACCTTTGCGAGAAATTCGGGATCGCTCCTTGTTGCATCCTCTGCGGAAAATTCGACATCCGAGCAGTATTTCTTCGCATAAGCTGTCATATATGCAGTGCGTTCGAGAACCTCTTCTGGGGTCATTTTGAGCTTGTACTGCATATGTATCGGCGAGGTCGCAATAAAGAGATGGATTCGCGACGAGTTGGCATTTTTTATAGCCTCATAGGCTGAATCTATATCCTTTTCGGTGGCTCGTGCGAGAGCGCATACGGTGGAATTTTTGATTTTTGAGGCTATTTCGGCTACAGAGTCGAAATCCCCTTGTGAGGAGATCGGAAAGCCCGCTTCTATGACATCGACTCCGAGACGTTCGAGCTGCTTTGCGACTTCTGTTTTTTCCTCCGGATTCATTGAGCATCCCGGAGCTTGCTCACCGTCACGGAGAGTTGTATCGAATATTTTGATATTTTTCATCTTAAATTTTTGACCATAATGCTTTATAAATGCAAAATTTCCTTTCTAACGTCATTTTCTGAGCAAGTTTAAAGTATGTCGAGTGAGCCTGAGCCGCGTTCGACTGCCACGACTCCGGTGCGACACATCTCGATTATACCGTAAGGCGCGACAAACTCTATAAAGGCATCGAGCTTTGACGGCTGCCCGGTCATTTCTATGCACATAGCCTCTGAGGTAAAATCGACTATCTTGCATCTGAAAACATTTACCGCATCGACTATCTCTCCGCGAGTCATGCTCGTGGCTTTCAGTTTTATCAGCATAAGCTCACGAAGCACGGTCGATTCCGGCTGCATAATATCGATCTTAACGACATCATGAAGCTTTCTTAGCTGCTTTATTATCTGTTCTCTCGTGGAATCATCGCCGCGTGCCGCGATGGTTATTCGAGAATATTTATGGTTCTCGGTCTCTCCGACTGTTAGACTGTCGATATTGAAGCCACGTCTGGCAAATAGACTTGAAACTCTCATAAGCACACCGTATTGGTTTGCGACTAAGACGGCGAGAACGAATTTATCGTTGTTCATTTTGCGATCCCTTTCGATCCTTGTTTTGGCATTAATATTTGTTCCTTGCAGAGCGCGACCTTTTCATTCGGGTCTATAAGGCATTCGATAAGACAGGGGATCGGAGACTTTCGAGCTATGTATTTCATCGAATTTTCGAGCGCGAGCGTCAGCTCGGCTATGTTCGAAGCGCGAAAACCCTTTGCACCGAATGCTTCGGCGAGCTTTACGAAATCGGTCGAGCGGCACAGCCTTGACTGGCTCGTCCGCTTAAAAAGCATTTCCTGCGACTGCTTTACCATTCCGAGCGAGGAATTGTTCATAAGTATTATAAGAAGCGGTATATTGTTATAAACGGCTGTCGAAAGCTCGTTCATATCCATTCCGAAGCTTCCGTCTCCGGTGAACAGAACGACCGGCTGCTTTTTGGCTAAGCTTGCACCTATGGCAGCACCCATTCCAAAGCCCATAGTTCCAAGTCCGCCGCTCGTTATAAATCCTCTCTGAATGCACAGCGGATACCGTTGGGCGACCCACATCTGATGCTGACCAACGTCTGTTGCAACGATGAAGTCTTGTGTTTTGGCGGCTACCGAGTCGATGACAGCATATGGTGTGAACTCTGTCTGAGGATCTATGGCTTTTCTTGCAACATATTCCTGCCAATTCTCGTGCTTTGCTTCGGGCAGAGCATCGATCAGCAGTCTTAAGGACATTTTCAATTCGCCTATCACATATGCGGCATCCCTGACATTCTTGTCGATCTCGGCAGGGTCTATATCGAGCTGGATTATTTTTGCATTGCTTACAAATTCGCCTTTAGCCCCTGTTGCACGATCGGTGAAGCGCGTTCCGACCGCGATTATAACATCTGCCGTACATACCGCTTTGGTGGCATTTTCGAGTCCGTGCATTCCGGTAAGTCCGAGCTTTGACGGAAATTCATCGCTTACAGCCGAAAGCCCCATCAAGCTGCATCCTATCGGAGCATCTATTTTCTTTGAAAGCTCGGTCACAAGCTCACCCACATCTGCATTTACAACTCCGCCGCCGCAGTAGATCAGCGGATATTTTGCATTTGAGATCATCTTCGCGGCTTCTGATATTGCTCTCAGCATATTCGGAGAGGGGATCTCATCGAGCTTTTCATATATCGCGTCAGGGAGAAGGGCATCGCATTTTGCCGCTTGAATGTCACGCGGAATATCCACGAGCACAGGTCCGCTCCTTCCGCTCCTTGCTATGGCAAATGCCTCGCGGAGTATACGTCCGAGTTCATTTACATCTCGAACTATATAGTTGTGCTTTGTTATCGGCATGGTTATATCCGCGATGTCGAGCTCCTGAAAGCAGTCGCGTCCGATTTTTGAAGTATCAACATTTCCGGTTATCGCGACCATCGGAGAGGAATCGAGATACGCCGTTGCTATACCTGTGACGAGATTTGCCGCACCCGGGCCGGAGGTGGCTATCACGACTCCGACTTTTCCCGATGCTCTTGCATAGCCATCGGCAGCGTGGGCTGCGCCCTGTTCGTGAGATGTAAGTATATGCTTTATTTTTTTTCGGTTTCGCTCAAGTGAATCATATATATCGAGCACCTGACCACCGGGATAGCCGAATACCGTGTCAACCCCCTCGGCTATCAGCGTTTCGATCACTACATCCGCACCGGTTCGTTTATAAGACAAAAAATCAACTCCAACAAAAGCTATTTACTTTATTATAACATATGCGGAATAATTTGTCAAGTCAAAAACTTACGAACTAAAGCTGTAAAGTGCTTTAAGAGAACATTTTGTCGAATAATGCCAAGCGCGAAGCTTTCGTAAGGTCGAATGAGTGGTGCTTGTTTGTGGTTTTCAAGAAAAACTGAAAAAAGCATCCGTACCGAAAAGTACGGATGCCGATCTTATTTACCGACCGCTTATCGAGCTTGAGCGGTCGTTTGCTTTAGTGACAGGACTCGCAGTTCTTCTTTACGAATGACTCACAGTCGATGCACTGACATGCAGTCGGGTTCGATTCGTGAGAAGCGATCTTGACTGTATTGAGAGTGCAGTAATTTTCATTTTCGCAGTGATTCTTGCACTGCTTTACAGAGCATTCGATGCTGGTGTTGGGAGTTTTGTTTTCCATAACTGAGGCGATCCTTTCTCTCCTTTTGGAGTTAGACAGAGCCAAAAGCTTTCCTTGCGTCTCGAAATGTATCCGAGATGCGGCTGCCTAAAATATTTACCGTGAAGCTGTTCTTCGCGGCTTCGAGAATAGTATTGCCGAGCTTTCCTGTTGTGATACAGGAAATTTATGGTATTTTATCGACATAGCTTTGCGAGATATTTGTCTGTCAGCATGGATGCCATGCCAAGGCACGGCTGATCGGATATTTCGATAAATTCGATATTTTCGTAAGGCTTGCTTTGAAGTGCCGAGACGGACGATGAAGCGCATATTCTTATAATATCCGGGGAAAAAAGCTTTTGTATCAGTTCCACCGAATCTTCGAGAGTTCCGAGACGGCTGTTTTGCGGAGTCGATATGAGCTTTCTATTTAGGATGACTGAGCCGTGGTCGGCATATTTTCCGTCCGATGAGCTTAGAAACACCGCAAGCCGCTCATCTTTATAAGCACCGAAGGCGGCGGCATTCGTATAGGTCGAGATCACATCCGGTTGTGGAAGGGCAAGAGCATTGAATCGCTCCAATACCGAATCGGTAGCATTATCGGGGAGTATAAGACCTATCCCTATAAGCTCACCGTTCTTTGCCGATTCAAAAAAGCATTCTGCGCACATAGCTTCTATATTTTCCCATGTCAATGAATAATTTGCTTCTGTGTTGTTTAATATATCGACAGAGCATAGTTTCATTTTTTCGGAAAGATCGAATATCATCATTTTTCTCGATGTATTTATCGAGCTGAAAAGTGATTGTCGTCCTGCCGCTCCGGTCGAGCGTTTTTCCTGATCAAGTATCCCCACCGAGCATAAAAGGTCAACGGTCTTTCCGACGGTCATCAAACTCAGTCCTGTCAAACTTGAAATATCCGAGCGGCTCATTCTTTCAGACTGCCTTAAGGTATTTAAAATATTCCGCGTATTTTCGAGCTTTATCGCGGAAAGATCAAATTCCGACATTTTTCCCTCCAAAAACAAATTTACTTTATTATAGCATATTCATAAAAAACAGTCAAGTATAACGAAGAAAATGTAATGTAATTGATAAAAAATCCCGGTAAAAAATCAGTCGGTACAGCGAATAAAATAAAAAAATATCTAAAAAGCATTTTATAAAATGCAAAATCCACAAAAAGTAAACAAATTGCAAAATTTTCATACAGCTCTTGAAAAATGCCGTAAGATATTATATAATGTTTGAGTATGAGAAATTCAAGTGACAATTTGATGCTCAAATAAAAATTTATTCACTGTCTCAAAACGGCAGTTCATTACTTATTTTTTGGAGGATTTTAAAAATGTTTGAAGAAATCAGCGACATCATTTCGAAGCAGCTCCGTTCGGTATCGGACGAGATCACCGAGGATACCAACATAATGGAAGATCTCGGCGCGGATTCGCTCGATGTGGTCGAAATACTTATGGCTATCGAAGAGAGCTACGGCGTTTCGGTATCTGATGATGAAATACCTAATCTTAAGACAGTCAGAGATCTTGTTGAGTACGTTGAGTCGAATATGTGACCGACTGTGCGGGACGAAGCCGTGAGGGTGCAAAAACAGCACTGCTCCGGCTTTAAATTTTATTTTAATAAATTCGGAGAAAAGCTAATGAGTGAAAAGAAACTAACGACTTTGGCGAAATTCGCCTTGGTAGCCGCAACGCTTATCTGGGGAAGCTCGTTTATAATAGTCAAGGATGTAACAGATACGATGCCGACCTCTACGTTGCTGGCGATAAGATTTTTGGGAGCTTCAGCGGTACTTTCGATAATATTTCACAAAAAATTCAAGAGATTGGATAAATGGCAGGCATTATACGGAAGCTTCTTCGGATTTTTGATATACATCGCATATGCACTCCAAACGCTTGGTATAACCGATACGACTCCTGGAAAAAATGCCTTTTTGACCGCTGTATATGTTGTCATGGTTCCGTTTATGGCGTGGGGCATAACGAAAAAGAAGCCGGACAGATACAATATAGCTGCCGCTGTCATCTGTCTTGTCGGTATCGGACTGGTTTCACTTACAAATGACTTTACGATGCGGATGGGAGATGTGCTGACGCTCGGCGGTGGCGTATTTTATGCGCTGCATATAATAGCGGTATCTAAATTTTCCGAAGGACGCGATCCTGTGCTCCTTACGATATTCCAGTTTGCTTCGTCAGGTGTTTGTGCGCTCATATGTTCACTGATATTTGATCGTTCCGGATGGAGTGCTGTGACTTGGAATACCGAAATGGTGCTCAGTATACTCTATCTGATGATCGGCTGTACCGCGTGCGCATTGCTTTTTCAGAATTTCGGTCAAAAGTATACCGAGCCATCTACCGCTTCGCTGCTGCTGTCGCTCGAATCTGTATTCGGTGTTGCATTTTCTGTGGCGTTCGGCAGGGAAGAGTCGAGCGTAAAGCTGTACATCGGATTTCTGCTCATATTCATCGCCGTGGTAATATCCGAGACAAAGCTTTCGTTTTTGAAGAAAAGATCATAAAATTATCAGGAAACGGTAATATCGCCGTTTCCTGAACTTTTTATTTAAATGACAATATCATATTTCCATTCGTCTATTCCGCCGAACTCTTTTACGTTTGTATATCCAAGCTCGACAAGCTCCGCTGCGGCTAATTTGCTTCTTCTTCCGCTGCGGCAGTATATAAGTATGAGTGCATCGAGATCGGGAAGCTTCTCTTCGGCTTCATTCGTGAGATCATAGTCGGGGATGAGTATAGCTCCGGGAATATGTCCTTTTTTGTATTCCATGCGGGTTCTTGTATCGACCACTATACAGCTTCCGGCATCCATGAGTTCTTTTGCCTTGATCTGTGAGATTATCTCGAAGCCGTCGTTATTATTGTTGTTTTCTTCGCGCACGAGCTTCATAAAGGCATTTGCAGTCGGCTCTAAAAGCGAATCAGGATATTCATAGCTTTCGGAATGGAGCGGTGAATGCTCGATACCTGCGCCTATGCCGAAGAATGCTCCGCGGCAGTATTTGAGATACCAGCCGAAATCCTCGCTCCAACGCATTGGAACTGTCAATTCCTCTCCGTCACAGTAACGCATGACTGTCGCGGCAGATCCGGGATCGTTTTCTGTAGACGGGAATACATCACAGTCTTCGTATGTAAAGCTCAGACCGTGTTTTTCTGCGGAATTGCTTGCAAATGCGATTATCTTATCGTATATGATATTCAGCTCACGGTCATATTCTCCGCGCAGAGTCAGTCTGATCTCCGCATTTGAAGCCGATGTGCCGAAGGATCTTGTTCCCATATCGACACCTATGACTGTGCAGAGCAGCATTCCGTCCCCATTCAGCGGTTCTGAAGCATATTCGAGTATTTCTCCTACAGCTTTGGCAGGTGAGATACCGAGCTCGGGATATGCCGCGTGAGCAGGCTTTCCCTCAAATCTTAAGGTAAGTCCACGCGAAGCGCACGCAAATGTGCCCGCACGTGTGAATACCTTTCCAAATTCAAATCCCGGAAGATTGTGCGCACCGTATATCTCACCGGGTTTCTCGCGCATAAGCAGCTCAAGGCACTCTTTAGCTCCTTCACCGTTTTCTTCGGCAGGCTGGAACAGCAGAAAAATATCTCGTCCGAACGTCTTTCCTTCAAGCTCAAGTGCGACTGCGCATAATGCGGCTGAGTGTCCGTCATGACCGCAGAGATGCGAATATCCGCCGTCTTTCAGCGGCAGCGCATCAAAATCAGCTCTGAAAGCCAGTGATTTTTTGCTCTTATCATTTTCTCGATGTGCGGCATAAAATCCGCGTCCGCATTCGATAAGTTCGAGAGAAGTATTTTCTTTTAGGAAGGCTTTGAGCTTTTCCTTTGTTTTTGTTTCGAGACCTGACGGTTCGGGAATACCGTGAAGCTCACGGCGAAGCTTTATTATTCTTTCATCCATTTCAGTTTTACCTTTCGGAAATATTATTGATATATATATTATAAACCATTTTCCCTTAATTGTCAACTTGACAATTGAGATATTTCGTGATATAATTGTAAAAATAGGATTCAAGCGACACTTGAGTTTAGATTCAAGTATCATTTGCTGTACTTTTTGTGGCTTGTATGGTAGAATATATATGTCATCGCAGGAGCGGTGAGGAAAGGAATTAAAAAATATGTTTGACACAGTATTGACAGGAACTAAGCTCGCGGAAGCGCGCCGTGCAAGGAATATGACCCAGATGGAGCTTGCCGAAAAATTGGGCATAAGCTTTCAGGCGGTCAGCTCTTGGGAGCGTGGAAACACAATGCCTGATATAGCAAAGCTGCCGGAGATCGCCGAAATACTCGGTGTCAGCGTCGATTAGCTGCTCGGAGGCAATTCGAAAGTCGCAGACGGTATAATAGAAGGAGATCTTCCCGAAAAGGTGAAGGCAGGTGAGGTGAGCGTTTCGGAGATAGCCGATGCGATACCGATAATGAAGCCTTCGGAGCTTGATGAATTTGCGGAGCGCATGGCAGAGCTCGGAACTACGCTTTCACAGGTGAACGAAGCGGATATAAAGGAGCTTTCAAATCTCTCCGGACTATCGAAGCTTTCGAAGTTGTCAAAACTTTCAAGCCTTTCAAGCTTGTCGAAGCTCGGTAATATTTTCGGAAATAATTCAAAGCTGTCAAAATTATCAAAGCTTTCAAGTCTCTCAAAGCTTGCCGATGTAAAGAATATTTCTGATATTGATAAACTGTCTGAGCTTTCGGAGCTATCTGATATATTTGACGATATTGAAGCAGCGGCAGACGATAGTAACAAAGTTGAAGAAACCGAAGGCTCTATTGCAGAGCTTGAGGAGATAATCCCATTTCTTGGCAGAGAAACTAAGGAAAAGCTTTTGAAAAAGGCTGCCGAGCGCGGTGACATAAATGGTATGGCAGAGCTTGCGCCGTTTGTTGACAGAGCGGCAATTTCCGGTCATGCGCTTGAGATATACAGAAAGTACGGTGTGACAAAAATAGAGGATATGCTGCCGTTTATCGACCGCGAAACGCTCGATATTATAGTTGATGAGGAATATGCTTCGAATGGTATGGCTAATATCGAGGATATTGCACCATTTACAGATCGCGAAAAGCTCCGAGAGCTTGCAAAAAGATCTGTCGAAAAAAGCGGTATACGCTCGATCTCATCTATTGCGCCGTTCCTCGGAAAGGATTTTCTTGAAGCTCTTATAAATGATAAGTTCAATTAAAATTAAAAAGCTATGCCGCTAAAGTCGGCATAGCTTTTTAATTATGTGTGTGATCATTCTCCGATCTCAACTTCATCCTTTGGAAGGTCTCCTACACCGTTGAGAATATAGCTGGGTCTGTAGGGGAAATTGTTGAGAGTGTCGAGAGAGGTGACACCCGAAAGAACCAATACGGTATCAAGCTCGCTCTCGATACCTGCGATTATATCGGTATCCATACGGTCGCCGATTATAGCAGCTTCCGCATGATGGCAGCCGAGAGTTTTGAGCGCGTGACGCATGATTAGCGGATTCGGCTTTCCGATGTAATATGCACTGCGATTGGTAGCAAGCTCGATGGGGGAGATGAGCGCACGGCAGGCAGGGATTATTCCGCGTTCGCCGGGAGCGGTGATGTCCGAGTTTGTTCCGATGAGCTTTGCACCCTTGAAAACAAGCTCTGTGGCGCGTTCGATCTTTTCGTATGAAAGCGAACGAGTTTCGCCGAATACTACGTAATCCGGATTATAGTCGTTCATCGAAAGTCCTGCATCATAGAGTGCGTTTACAAGACCGGGCTCACCTATTACATATACACTTCCTCCGGGGCATTGTGAAGCTAAAAATGCCGCAGTTGCGAGTGCGCTGGTGTAGAAATGGTCTTCGCTGATGTCGAGTCCCATTCTTGAGAGCTTTTGCGCAAGCTCACGCGGAGCGCGTTCAGATGAGTTTGTAAGGAAAAGGAAATCCTTGTTATTGTCCTTGAGCCAGTTGGTAAATTCCGGAACACCGGGGAGAAGTCGATTTCCGTGGTATATAACACCATCCATATCGCATATAAAGGCTTTCTTTTCGTGGAGTGCTTTAAGATCGGTTTTCATTGATCGTATCCTTTCTATAGTTATCACAACTATTATACAATATTTTACTTCGAAAAGCAAGTACCTTTCGCAAATTCTGTGTAAAATTTAAATAATTTCATATATGGCATTATATTTTTCCGGAGAGTTCTGTCTCAAGACGTGCTAATATGCGTTTTTCGAGCCTTGAAATATACGACTGCGATATACCAAGCATATCGGCGACCTCCTTTTGAGTCATCTCCCTTGAACCGTTCAGACCGTATCGAAGAGTTATTATCAGCTGTTCACGTTCGTCAAGCTGCTTCAATGCGGCGCGGATAGTTTTTTTGTCCTCTGAACGTTCTATCGAATTTAATATATCGTCCTCATCGCTTCCGAGAATGTCAGATAGCAGTAGCTCGTTTCCGTCCCAATCAACACTAAGCGGTTCGTCGATAGAAAGCTCATGCCGACCTGAGATCTTTCTGATATACATCAGTATCTCGTTTTCTATACACCTTGAGGCGTAGGTCGCAAGCTTTATGTTTTTGTCGCTTTTGAAGGTGTTTATCGCCTTTATAAGACCGATCGTTCCAATGGATATGAGGTCTTCGATCCCGGTTCCGGTATTTTCGAATTTTTTTGCGATATATACGACAAGGCGCAGATTGTGTTCGATTAGCTCAGCTCGTGCAGATTCCGGAGAAGAGCTTGAAAGCTCAGATATTAACTCGTCCTCGCGCTCCGCATCGAGCGGCGGTGGGAGAGTTGCCGCTCCGTTTATGTAATGGACACATTTTGTTTTGGTTATCAGCTTTGATATGAATCGGCTTATCCGTTCGGCGAATTTTGCAAGTACCTCATAATTTACAAGCTTCATATGTTATCATCCTTTCTGTGGTTTAACATAAGCTTTCGGGGATTATACCGTCAAGACCGTTGTAGTCGCTTTTGAGTGGTGCTATGACTGCCTCTACCGCTCTGCCTTCTAAGTCTAGAACTGCTGAAAATCCATATATCAGCCGTTTGCCGGCTATTGATTCGCTCGGTATAGCACGCAGTCTTGAAAGAAGCTCCGGCGGAACGTTCTCCGGCGAAAGCTCGAACATATCAATGGCGGAAGGATCGACCAGGACTACTTTTTTGCCGCTGATAGGCTCGCAGAGCAGATTTCCGCTGTCGGAAAATAGCTCTAACTTGTACAGCTTATTTGATATTAGCAATTTGCATTCGACCTCGTGCGGCTTTGAATGGCAGAATTTTCCGTAAGCGAGACTTATAACAGCCGCAATACCTCCGAAAATTATAAGTGTTAGCGGTTCTAAATTCTGATCTGCTTCGAAGCCGTTCTTCCTCAATAATCCGCACATAGCTCCGATTATACCGCCGAGTCCGAGATTTACAGCTGTGAATACCGCTGCACTTCGTATTATCCTGCATTGATAGGAATAGAGACACATTACCGCCGCACACAATACGAATGATACAGATAATGTTATTTTTGAAAAAATATCATCTGCGGGAAGTATCGCAGTAACAGTCGCGAAAAGTGAGCCGAATACCGCCGAAGCAGCGAGCCTTAGCGGACGTATCGTTGTTTTAAGACTTTTTCCGGTTATGTACAGCGCGAGAAAATCCATTGAAAAATTCACCGCGAATAGTGTATCGGCGTATATAACTGCCATATCAGCTGTCCTTTCATAAATTTTTAAGCACAGCTATATTATACACCATGCTTTGAAATTTTTGTGTCGAAAAAAGCTGTGTGTATAAAAAAATCCATACGGTCAATAATAGTATCGACCATAAGGAAAGGAAATGATGATATGATAGACAGGATCGCTTTAATTTTATCTATAATCGGCGGAATAAACTGGGGATCGATAGGACTTTTCAAATTTGACATTGTTGCGTGGATATTCGGCGGACAGTATTCGCTGATAGCGCGCATAATATACACTATTGTCGGACTTGCTTCGATATGGTGCATATCGCTGCTTTTCAGAGAATCGAATGATACCGTTGTCGATTACGGACGAAATTGACAAAAGAAAGGCCGGCGCATAAAAATGCGTCAGCCTTTTTGTAATACGACAGGTATGAGTATGCTTTTGGATATTTATGCCGTCTGCTTTGTCAGATTTTTCATCCAGTTGTATCTTCTGATCTTGAAGAAAGCGACTATGCACTTGAATATCTGGTCGGATTTTAAGCAGAAGAATACTATCCACGCCGGGCATCCGAGCTTAGATGTGATTATCGCCGACGGAATGACAACGCAGAACACCGCGATGGTATCGTTTTTGAATACAAAGCTTACATCTCCGCCCGATTTTACAAGTCCGAACAGACATGGGCATTGATAACAGGTTCCGATAGCTGTTATACAGAGAACGTGTATGAACTGTCTTGCATATTCGGCTGATTCGGGGGTTATGTCGTATAGTCCTATAAAGGCATTGCAGGTCAAAAAGAAGAATGCCGAGGTTATAAATCCGAGACATAGGAAGCAGATCTGTACCGTGTTCGAATATTCGCGTATTCTGTCGATCTGCCCCGCGCCGACCTTTTTTCCGATGACTATTCCGACAGCACCTGCCAGACCGTTCACCGCAACATACATGAGGTTGTTCAGCGTGTTTGCTATGCTTACGGCAGTCGTCACGCTTTCTCCGAGATGTCCGAGGATCACAGAATTTGAGAATAGATTCGTTCCCCAGACGAGCTGTCCCAGGATGAGCGGAGTACCGTATTTAAGGAAATCCTTTAAGAGTCCGAGGTCGATATGCTTCAGCATTTTTATTCTGAATCTGAGCTTTTTGTCTATGAATCGGACATATGTGAATGCGATGATCGTCTCACATATTCTTGCTATCAAGGTTGCCAGAGCCGCACCCTTTACGCCCATAGCATCGAAGCCGAGCTTTCCGAAGATCAATATATAGTTAAGTGCAACATCTATAACGAGCGAGGCAGAGGATACGAACAGTCCGATACGGGCTGATTCTACGCTTCGCATCGAGACTATCATAGCCTGCGTCAGTGCGAAAAATACATATGAATAGCAGAGCATCGAAAGATATTCGACACCGCTGTCTATCACCAGTTCTACATCGGTGAATATGGATATTACCTGGCGCGGAGCTAAGGTCGTTACGGTCGAGAACATCAGTCCGAGAGCGAGAGAGAACCATATTCCTATCGAAGCGATCTTTTGTATGCTATCGACATCCTTTTTTCCCCAATACTGTGCGGAGATCAGAAGTATTCCGCCCTCTATTCCGGCACTGAGTACCTGAAGCACGGTCTGTACCTGATTTCCCATATATACGCCCGAGATTGCGCTGTCACCGAGCGAGCCGATCATGAGATTGTCTGCAAGTCCGACCGAGTAAGTGACCAGATTCTGAAGCACCATTGGTATAGCAAGAGCGATTATGGTGCGGTAAAAGCTCTTGTCGCGAGTAAACAGCATGATATGTATCTCCAAAATAAAATATAAGTCATAATATTATAACTCCATTGTCGAAAAAAGTCAAGTGTTTTAATAAAAATTAATTGCAAAAATGCCGACGGCAGAAATACCGTCGGCAGAGCATTATTGTATTTTTTCAAAATCCTCAACGCCATGCTTGCAGAGCGGGCAGATGAAGTCAGCCGGGAGCGTATCGCCTTCGTATACATATCCGCATACCTTGCAGATATAGCCTTTTTTCTTTTCTTCGAGATTGTTGGGCTGAGGCTTGATGTGAGTCTGATAAAATTCGTAGGTCACGGAATTTTCGTCTGAGATCAGCTTTGCTTCGGTAACTTCGGCGATAAAGAGCGTGTGTGTTCCGCAGTCTATAGATTCTATTACCTTTCCGGATATTACGGCATTTGTGTTTTCGGTGATGTATATCAGACCGTTTTCGCTGCGTGCGGTATCATTGCGTCCGGCAAATTTGTCGCTGTCGCGTCCCGAAACGAAGCCGAAAGCCTTGATAGTTTCGAACGGAACGCTTTCGGTCAATATAGACAGATTGAAGGTTCCGGTTTTTTCGATGATGTCGCGTGTCAGATTGGCTTTATTAACCGAAACGGTTATGCGCTTTGGCGAATCGGTGAGGAGCTGAGCGGTGTTTATGAGACAGCCGTTATCGCGTTCGTCCTTTGCGGTCAGAACGAAGAGTCCGTATGACAGCTTGAAAAATGCTTCGGGAGAGAGCGTAGGCTCAACTTCGCTCACTTCGGCTTTCGGGAAACTTTCTGCTATTGCGTTTGCCAGTGCTTCAAGCTCATCGAGCTGAGAAGCCTTGAGCGACGATTTGAGCGAGAGGGTATTTCCGATAAATGTCATATTTTTGCAGGTCGAAAGTATTTCCTTCATCTGCGAACCGGAGGTCGCTGCCCAGCTTCCGTTCTCGACAAGAGCGATCTGTCTGTTTTGCAGTCCATGTGCGGCAATGTCTCTGAGCAGTTCGTCCATCTTTACGAATATTCCCGCATTGTATGTTGCAGAGGCGAAGAGAAGATGGCTGTATTTGAACGAAGCAGCGATTATCTCTGATGCAGGTGTTACCGATACATCGAACATTACAGTTTTGATACCGCGCTCACGAAGCTTTGTCGATATTATTTCGGCGGTCGATTCGGTGTTTCCGTAGATCGATCCGTATGCTATCATCACGCCCTCTTCCTCAGGGGTGTAGGTAGCCCATTTTATATATTTGTCGATATATTCGCCTATGCGGCTTCTCCATACGAAGCCGTGGAGAGGACAGACGAGCTTAATATCGAGTCCAGAAGCTTTTTTGAGAAGTGCTGATACCTGTGTGCCGTACTTGCCGACGATATTGCAGTAGTAGCGTCTTGCTTCATTGAGATATTCGCCGAAGAAATCCACCTCATCGGCAAACATCGCGCCGTTGAGTGCACCGAATGTTCCGAAGGCATCAGCCGAGAAGAGTATGCCGTCCGTGAGATCGAATGTCACCATTACCTCAGGCCAATGTACCATCGGTGCCATTACGAAGGTGAGCTTGTGTTTTCCGGTATCGAGGATGTCGCCTTCCTTTACGAGCTTGGTATTTTCGGGAGACGGCTCATAGAAGAACTGCGAGATTATTTTGAGTGTTTTAGCATTGCAGACTAGAACTGCATTCGGGTATCTTCGCATGACCTCAGCAAGAGTAGCGGAATGGTCGGGTTCCATGTGCTGGACTATTATATAGTCGAGGCTGCGGCCGCCGAGTGCATTTTCGAGATTTTCAAAGAATATTCCGCTCACAGATTTGTCAACGGTATCGAAAAGCACGGTCTTTTCGTCGCAAAGCAGATATGAGTTATAGGAAACTCCGGTCGGAACTTCGTAAACTCCTTCAAAGAGCTTGAGACGGCGGTCATTTGCGCCGATCCAGGTAAGATCATCGGTTATTTTTCTGGTGCAGTACATATTTTGTTCTCCTCAAATTATTGTAAAATGGTTTTTGTTGAAATCAATTAATCCGGCTGTGCGCATTCGCGACAATTCGCTTGACATCGCGCTTCTATCGACTGCGAGATAATCCGCAAGCTCCTGCCGATCCGGGAAAATATCAAATTCGCGGCTCTCGGCTTTGGTCGATTGCGATACCAGATAAGACAGTAGCTTATCGCGTGTCGAACGGCGGGATATATGCTCTTCGCGTTCTGAGGCTGCCTTTGAATCCTCGGCTAATTTCAGCGTAAGGTTGCGTATCATTCTGAGATGACATCCGCAGCGTTTCGGACAGGGTTCGAGCAGCTGCTTCGTGCTTAAGAAAAGTATATCCGCATCGGTATCAGCTGTAGCCGAAAAGTCGAGCTTGTCCGGAAGAAAAGCATAATTCAGACCTATCATTTCCCCCGGAGATACCGAACGAATGATCTCACGCTCGTGAAGCCACGGTCGGCTTAGTGTCGCAGTACCCGATAGCAGTATCGCGGCATCCGACAGAATATCCCCTTCACGCAAAATGAACGCGGAGCTTTCAAAATGAGTCGGAGCGGCATTCATACAGGTCAATATCTTTTCAATCTCATCCTGTGCTATGCCGGAAAACAGACGGCATCTGCCGAGAGCTTGGATGTATTTTTTCATATAGTCTTCCTTTGTTGCATTTACAACATATGCGTTGTGAATACATTATACCACACAAATCACGATTTGTCAATAGCTTTTGCAAGATTCATGAAAAATATTCACCAAACAGGTAGAATAGTTAATAAAATATGTGTATAATATACGTGTTCGAATAAATTCGCTACAAAATTCAATTTCGAAAGGATCTTCAACATGGTATCACAGAATTATCTTCAGGAATATGCGCGTCTGACAGCGCGAAACGGAGTCAATGTCACTCCCGGAAAATATGTATTTATAAATTGCGCGCTCTGCGCTGCGGATTTCGGAAAAATGGTTATGAAGGAGTGCTTCGAGCTTGGCGCGAAGGATGTCATAATCAATTATATAGATCAGACTGCAAATCGCATACGCTATGAGAATGCAGACCTTGAGATGTTCAAGGCTCTGCCAGAATGGAAGGCTGAACAGCGCAATTATTACGCACGTGAGGGCTGCGTCTGCATACACATAATAGCCGATGATCCCGAGGCCTACGCAGGTGTTGATGGAGCGAAGCTGATGGCAGAAAGACTTGCAGCCAAAAAGGCATATAAGCCGTTTTACGATATAATGGACAAGGGCGGCATACGCTGGACGATCGTAGCATATCCGAGTATTCCGTGGGCGAAGAAGGTATTCCCGGACGATAGCGATTCGAAGGCTGTTGATAAGCTCTGGGCGGCAATATTCAAGACGGTCAGGATCGGACGCGGCGATACAGTCGAAAAATGGAAAAAGCATGACAGACTTTTAAAACGCCGTGCAAAGAAGCTGAATGATGAAAATTTCGAATATCTCCGCTATAGAAATTCGCTCGGAACCGATTTTAAGGTAGGACTTGCAGAAGGTCACATTTGGAAAGGCGGTTCGGAAAAATGTGCCGAGGGAGTCGATTATTTCCCGAATATGCCGACTGAGGAGATATTTACTATGCCCGACTGCCGCAAAGCCGATGGCAGAGTCTGCTCGGCACTTCCGCTGTCGTATCAAGGCGAGATAATTGATAAATTCAGACTTGATTTCAAGGATGGAAAGGTCGTTGACTGCGATGCCGAAAAGGGACTTCATGCGCTTAAGCGTCTGCTCGACACCGATGAAGGTTCAAAGAGTCTCGGCGAGGTCGCACTTATCCCTTATGATTCACCAATATCCAATCTTGGAATACTTTTCTACGAGACGCTGTTCGATGAAAATGCCTCATGCCATTTGGCACTCGGAGAATGCTATCCCGATACTATGAAGGATGGCGAAAAGCTGAGTGAGGAAGAACTTTTGGCAAAGGGCGGAAACAGAAGTGCAAATCATGTCGATTTTATGATAGGCACGGCTGACCTTGAGATCATCGGAATAAAGCATGACGGAAGCGAAGTAAAGGTGTTTGAAAACGGCGGTTTCGTCATATGATCGCATAAATGTAATTATAAGCACAAATATCCCGGCTTCGAGACTGATTTCGAAGCCGGGATATTATTATTTTGCAGCTGCGAGCTTTTCGAGGGCAAGCTCATATATCTTTCTTGCGGTCTCTATGTCCTTTTTGAGCATATATTCATTCTTCTGATGCTCGGTCTCTGGACTGCTTGGGAAGAGCGGACCGAATGCAACGATGTTCGGCATTGCGCGTGCATAGGTTCCGCCGCCCATTACGAATGGTTCGGTCGTATCTTTGGTGACAGAACGGTATACTTCCATGAGAGAAGCTATTAGCGAGCCGTTTTTGTTCATATATACAGGTGCGCTGTCGCTTTCAAGCTCGACCTTAACGCCGTATGGCGCGCATTCCTTTTCTATGACGGCAGTTATGTCTCTGCCCTTTAATGTTACGGGATAACGAATATCGATCGTTATCTTGATCTCATCCTCTTCGACTCCGATCATGCCGACATTCAATGTGAGTGCTCCGCTCGGCTCGTCCGAAAGAGCACAGCCGATAAGACTTCCGTCACAGGTGTCGCCGAATTTATCGTGCATAAAGCCTGTCAGCTTTCCAGGATGAGATACATTCAGCTCCTCCATGAGCCTTAAAATAGCATTTACGCCCTTATGAGGCAGACTTCCGTGAGCCGATTTTCCTTCTTTGAAGAATTTGGAATTTCCAATCTCAGCTGTGCAGCTGTCAGCGACCATATTGTGTGCCTGACCGCCGAAAATATTGTCTATTCCCGAACCCTTAAGCGGCATTTTGAGTTCAAGCACCAGAATACCCTTTTCACCGTATACTGCTGGGAAGGAGGCATCCGGAGTGAAGCCGAAGGTAGGAAGCTCTTCATGCTCCTTATAGTAGTTCATGTCGATCCATTCACCGCGCTCCTCGGTAAGTCCGAAGATTATCCTTATCCTGCGGTCGAGCTTCTTTTGACCGTCGAGTAGCTTTTTCATAGCGAAAACGCACATCATAGCAGGACCTTTATCATCCGATATGCCGCGTCCGTATATTTTGTCATCGACCTCTGTGAGTCCGAATGCCGGATATTCCCAGCCGTTTCCTTCGGGAACGACATCGAGATGTGCCAATATTCCGACAAGCTCGTCACCTTCGCCGATCTCTGCCCATCCCAAAAGATTTGAGCAACGTTTGGTTCTGAAGCCAAAGCCGTCGCAGAGCTTTAGCATATAGTCGAGTGCCTTTGCACAATCTTCTCCGAACGGATATTTTTCGTCTCCGTCTATGGCAACGCTCGGTATCGAGAGCAGCCCTTCAAGAGCATCCTTAAATTCTTTTTCCATGATAATTTCCTCTGTCTAAAATCATTTGTCGCTTCCATCGCATACCGATGTTATAATATGACTGTTCTCATCGAAATCAAGAATGTTTGAGAGAATGTAATTGCTCACGAACATTCCCTTGGCGGTAAGGGCATATCTGTCCCCGTCATAGGTCATGAATCCGTTGTCGATATATATCGAGAGCCTTCGTCCGTATATCGCATCAAAATTGAGTCCGAAGCGTTGAGTGAATGCGGTCGAGGATATGCCGTCCGTAAGTCTGAAACGAAGCATGATGTATTCTCCGATACGTTCCTCCGGTGCTATGGTGTACATCTCATCTACGAGCTCGGCAGCCTTGAACTGCTCATGCGTTATTGATGTACCGTCATCGGTGAGCATTCCTCCGCCGGCTATATCTGCCTCCATAGCATCTATATAGAGTCCCATGTTGCGCTTGAAGGAAAATCTTGTGTTTGAAAAATACGAATGCGCAGCACAGCCTATGCCTAGATATTCATCGCAGTTCCAATATTTGATATTGTGGCGGCATTCGAAGCCCGGACGTGCAAAGTTTGAGATCTCATAATGCCTGTAGCCCTTTGCTTCGAGATAGCGTATCGAATCGAAATACATATCGGCTTCGGTGTCCTCATCGGGAAGTATCAGCGAATCGCGACGAAGAGCGAACGGAGTACCTTCCTCTATCTTAAGTCCGTACATGGATATATGCTCAGGTTCGAGCGAGGTCAGATAGTCTAAGGTGCGTGTGAAGCTCTCGGCTGTCTGCATTGGTATGCCGTACATTATATCTACGTTTATATTGTCGAATTTCGCCTTTCTTGCGGCATAATAGCTGGCTTCGAAGTCTGCTTTTGTGTGTATTCTCGACAGGGCTGTGAGTTCATCATCGTTGGCACTCTGAAGACCGAAGCTGATGCGGTTCACTCCTGCCTTTCTGTATTTTGACAGACTGCTGACGCTTACGGTCGCAGGATTTGCTTCGAGCGTGAACTCCGCATTTTTCGATACACCGAACCAACGGTAAACTCCATCGATTACTTCGGAGAGACATTTTACCGACAATGCTGTGGGGGTTCCGCCGCCTATGAAAACTGTATCGACATTGTATACCTTGGCTGCTTTTGAATAATCCTGCATTTGCAGTAGCAGTGAATCGACATATCGCTGCATATTTTCTTCGGTCGCGCCGGACATTGAGTAAAAATCGCAATATGCGCATTTGGACTGACAGAACGGAATGTGTATATATAGTCCGAGTGATCTTTTATTCATTGATTTTTGCCATTCCTTTCCGCTCACATTTGAGCTTGATCTGCGAAAGCAAAATTTCGGTAAGTGACCGAGATATTGCTTTTAAAAATCTGCCGTCAGGATTCATCATCGAGCTTCAATACCGCCATGAATGCCTCGGGCGATACCTCGACCGAGCCGAGCTGACGCATCTTCTTTTTACCTTCCTTCTGCTTTTCAAGCAGCTTCTTCTTACGGGTGATGTCGCCGCCGTAGCACTTGGCAAGAACGTCCTTGCGCATAGCCTTGACCGTCTCACGTGCAATGACCTTGCCGCCGATGGCTGCCTGTATCGGGACTTCGAAGAGCTGGCGCGGTATGTTGTCCTTTAATTTTTCTGCGATCTTTCGAGCGCGTCCGTATGCCTTTTCCTCGTGAACTATGAAGGAAAGCGCATCGACTATATCTCCGTTCAAAAGAATATCGAGCTTTACGAGCTTCGACGGAACATATCCGTTCAGTTCGTAATCGAGCGAAGCATAGCCCTTCGAGCGGCTCTTGAGTGCATCGAAAAAGTCATAGATTATCTCATTGAGCGGAAGATCATAGTGCAGCTCGGCGCGGTCTGTATCAATATAGGTCATATTTATGAAGTTTCCGCGTCTGTCCTGACAGAGATCCATGAGTCCTCCGACATATTCCGGCGGAGTTATTATGCTTGCCTTGACCATAGGCTCATATGCGACATCTATCTCATCCGGATTCGGGTAATTTGAGGGATTGTCGATATATACCGTTTCACCGTTCTTTTTCTCGATCTTGTATATAACGCTCGGTGCGGTAGTTATAAGATCAAGATTAAATTCGCGTTCGAGTCTTTCCTCGATTATCTCCATGTGGAGAAGTCCCAAAAATCCGCAGCGGAAACCGAATCCGAGTGCTGCTGAGGTCTCAGGTTCGAAGGTCAGAGCGGCATCATTGAGCTGGAGCTTTTCAAGTGCGTCCTTGAGATCACCATAGCGTGCGCCGTCTGCCGGGTATATTCCGGCATATACCATCGGATGCACATCCTTGAATCCGGGAAGCGGCTCGGAAGCGGGAGCATCGGCAAGCGTCACAGTATCTCCGACCTTTGTCTCACCGATAGATTTTATGCTCGCCGTTATATATCCGACATCGCCGGCTGAAAGAAATTCACCTTTGCTGAGTCCGAAGGGCTCCATGTAACCGACTTCAACAATGTCAAATTCGGCTCCGGTTGACATGAGCTTTATTCTGTCACCCGGACGCAGAGTTCCCTCCATGACCCTGATGTTTACGACGACTCCGAGATAGCTGTCGTAATATGAGTCGAAGATAAGGCAGCGCAGCGGTGCATTTTCATCGCCTGTTGGAGCGGGAATATCCGATACGATCTTTTCGAGCACCTGATCGATGTTCTGACCGGTCTTAGCTGATACGGCAGGACAGCCGTCTGCCGGTATTCCGATAATATCCTCGATCTCCGCACGCACCTTTTCGACATCGGCACTCGGAAGGTCAATCTTATTTATTACAGGAACTATTTCAAGATTGTTGTCTATCGCGAGATATGCGTTTGCGAGAGTCTGAGCCTCAACGCCCTGGGTGGCATCGACTATAAGTATCGCACCGTCACAGGCATTGAGCGAACGTGATACCTCGTAATTGAAGTCAACGTGACCGGGAGTGTCGATCAGGTTCAGTGTGTAATTTTCGCCGCTTGGAGAGTGGTAATCCAATTTTACGGCGCGTGCTTTTATCGTGATTCCGCGTTCACGTTCAAGATCCATGTTGTCGAGCAGTTGCTCGGACATATCGCGTGTAGCGACCGTTCTCGTGTATTCGAGTATTCTGTCGGCAAGCGTGGATTTGCCGTGATCGATGTGTGCGATTATTGAAAAATTTCTTATTTTGCTTTGTCTTTCTGATGCCATTTTTGTGACCATAGCTCCCGTTTTTCGAAAGCTTCCTTTCTGAGTCTGATCTAATCTGTGATGATTATGCCTTCATTTGTTTTCCAATCGAGTATGCGCCTTACCGATTCGTTTAGATGTTCGATGCTTATCCTGCCTGAGTTGACCGCGCTTAATATAGCTTCATAGGTCTTTTGAAGCTCCGATGTGCATATGACATCGTTACCGGCTTCAAATGCCAGCACGGCAGCTTCGCCGATACCGTAATTGTCCGCTATTGCGTCCATAGACAGGTCATCTGTTGTTATTATCCCATCGAATCCCAGCTCCTCACGGAGTATTCTGTGTACCTCTGGCGAAAGCGAGGCGGGATATTCCGGATCCATGCAGAGAACTGTGTTGTGCGATACCATAATATAGTCTGCGCCTGCTTCTATTCCGGCTGAGAAGGGAAGAAAATCGCGTTCTGTGAATATGCTGTAGTCGCGTGTGTCGGTCACTGCCGATGTGTGTGTATCGGCGTTTCCACCGTACCCCGGAAAATGCTTCAAAGTCGTTCCGACACCTATGCTCGAAGAGACAAAGGTCTTCACATATTCAACAGCCGATTCGAGATCGCCTGCCGAACGGTAGTATATAAAATCACTTTTATCTGTTGAAATATCTGCGACCGGCGCGAGGTTTAGATTTATTCCGAGCGAGCTGAGCAGCTCACAGCGTTCTGTAGTGTCTGCTTCAACATTGTTTTGAAGCAGAAGCTCACGCGGAGAACCGAATTTTTCGGAGCGGTACTGCTTGAACTTCGAAACGCGAACGACCGTGCCGCCTTCCTCATCGACTGCTATCGTCAGCGGTATATTAGAGGCGGCTTGCAGAGAATTGATATATTCCTTGGCGGATGTCATATCGCGGTCTTCGAATTCAGATGCGAACAGCACATATCCACCGATATGATATTTTTGGATGTTCTCGATTGCCGTATTTGTATCTTGATCGACTCTGACAAGTATCAACTGACCGACCTTTTCCTCTGTAGTCATAGAGTCGAGCAAAATATCAACATAGCTCGGTTCGACTGAGATCTCTGTCGATGGAATGTCCGATATATCCGGATCATCCGGAGCGATGACTTTGGTGATCTCAGGCTCGGATGGCGTGATACTGCCGCAGCTTGATAAGATCATAGTTAATGCGAATATCATGCAGAACAGCTTTTTCATTTGAAATACCCCATAGGATCGACAGCCGTATTGTTTTCGTAGATATTCAGATTGAGATGCGCTCCGGTCGTGTAGCCTGAAGTTCCGACATATGCTATGACCTGACCGCGCTTTACCTTGTCTCCGACTTTTACAGCTGATTTTGAAATATGCGAATAGAACGATGCGACACCACCGCCGTGGCTTATCGTGATATAGCTTCCGTCAGCATAATTATACGATACTTCAATGACTGTTCCGTCGTTGCAGGCATATATCTCAGTACCGTATGCCGCCGGAATATCAATACCGTTGTGGAATTGCTGCTTTCCCGTGACGGGATGTATCCTCCACCCAAATTTACATGAGACCGTGGTGTATTTTGACGGCAGAGGCCAGAGAAATTTTCCTCCGACATATGACTGATTCGTGGTTTTTTGCAGCTCTGAAAGCTTTTTTTCGCGTTCCTCGTTGTAACGCTTTTCTTCGGCTTCGACTTTTTCGAGCAGTGAAGTGGCTGTGGCGAGATCCTTTTCGGCTTCGGCAACTATTTTTTCGGCTTCGTATTTGTCGGCTTCAAGCTCTTCCTTGCGTGTGTTGAGTTCTTCACGCTGTGATACTACCTTTTCTTTTTCGAGCTCAAGCTCTGAGATCAGACTGTTCAGCTCGGTTATTCCGTCTTTGTATGAATTCATCAGTCTCTCATCGTAGTCGAGCATACAGGTATATCTGTCAAGCCCGGTGAAAAAATCGACCAATCCGTTTGAATCAAATAAAAGAGCCAGCAGATCTATTCCGCCTTCCTCATGCTTTATGCGTATGCGCTCTTTGACCGTCTGCATGAGCTTTTCGAGACGTTCGGTTTGAAGGAGTATATCGACATTTTTCTCTTCGATACTTAGCTCATAGCCGCTTATAACATCTTCGAGTATAGACATTTCGTCTGTCAGCGCGAGTATTTTTTTGTCTATGGCTTCTTTTGATCTCAATGCGTCGGCTTTGCTGCTTTTAGCCGAATCGACAGCTGCCTGAGCTTCCTTGCGCGATTTTTGTGCCGAAGCTAATTTGTCTTCAAGATTTTTCAGCTCCGAGCTTGAAGTCGAGGCGGCGGCAACCGGTTCTGTCGGATAAAATGTAAATGGCAGCAGAAGTGCCGCGGCAATAAGCATAGCGGCTTTTTGTTTTTTCATGAATGACCGTAGCTTTTGCGCGGCAAAAGCATTCCTTTCCTACTGTTTTTAACCATACTATAATATTATACCTCAGAATTTCCGGTTTGTCAATAAATATTGTGTTACTAATTTTTGCAAGGTCGGAAAAAATATGCAGTTCACATGAGTGGCATTGGCGAAACGAACAAAGAAAAAGCAGGTATCTGATGTTTTCCACAAAAACGTATTTTGAAAAGTAATAAAATATATAATTTTCAGGAAAACTCAAAAAACTTTCAAAAACCACTTGACAAACGCATGAGAATGTGGTATAATATTATACGTCATGAGGCACTGGCCGGGTAGTTCAGCTGGTTAGAACGCTAGCCTGTCACGCTAGAGGTCGTGGGTTCGAACCCCATCCCGGTCGCCATTTGCCTCTGTAGCTCAGTTGGTAGAGCAGGGGACTGAAAATCCCCGTGTCGTT